>JAABRU010000241.1 GCA_011390755.1 Desulfobacteraceae bacterium
ACGACGCTCTTCCGATCTGCGATGAATTCTGCTATCTGACCCTGACAAAATATAACGGGGAGCGTATTGACCTGCAGGCGGGGGATCTGGCCTTCCATGCTGAACCCGGTATTTTCAGTCACTACTGGACCGGCCGGGCATTTGTTTTATGGAAGAACTATTTCGGTATCAGCGGCACAATCCCCCGTGAGACAACGGATGAGTCTCTGATTGCCCTGAAAATGCTGCTGCGGGATATTGGCTTTAAAGGATTGGAAAACACAGCGGCATATGATCGGCAGACCAGTGAAGCTGTGAAAATGATTCAGGAAAAGCATGGTCTGAAAGTGGACGGTTCTGTCGGTCCCCACACCAAAATTGTTTTGTATAATGAATTGCCGAATCTGAAGATTCCGCATATTGTTCAAAATTAAGAAAGACAGGGAGTCAACGTGAGTTCCATATTAAAAGCATTAAAAAAACTGGAGGATGAAACACAAAAACAGGAGCATCCCCATTTCCCTGATACAAAAGAAGTGGTCAGAAAAAAAATTCCCGCGCAGCAGGGCTATAAAAAAATGCTGTGGGGAAGCACAGCAGTACTTTTTCTGCTTGCGGGCGGATGGCTGATATTCGGTCCGGATTCTTATCTTACCCGGAATCCTGTGCCGGAAAGCCACAGTGTTTCCGCGCAAAGCAAAAACAGCACCCCTGCCCCGAACAGTTCTGCACAAAAAAACCGGGCGGCCCCTGCGGGGATTTCTGACACAGATGCGCAGGAAGCAGACCCTGAAGTTTCCGAAGCATGGGTTCCGGCAAGTGCCCCTGCGGGGATTTCTGATACGGATACGCAGGAAGATACGGCAGCAAAACAGAAAGCGGCAGTCCTTTTGTCCCGGCAGCCCGCTCCTGCAAAAAGGGAAAATACAGAAACCGGTGAAAAACTGCCTGAAAAACAGGGGGAGAGAGCAGCCCTTTCCCCGGACAGGGGGGCGGTTTCGGAAAAAACCGGAGATGCATCGGACAGTTTCCGGGAAATGATAAAAAACCAAGCCCTGCCCCGTGCTGAAAACCGAAACATGGAAAATCCTTTTCAGAAACCGGCTTTCCCTGCTGAAGGAGCAGAAAAGACTTCCGGGAATCATCCGCCCAATGATTTTATCGCACAAATTCAGAAAAAAGCAGAAAGAAACGCCGGAAATATGCGCGCGGATACCAAAAACATTCCGGTTCCGCTTCTGCCCGCACCGGTCAATCCGGTGAAAAGGGAAGTTGCCCCTTCTGCCCCTGAAAACAAAACAGTTCCGCCTTCCCCCGCTACTGTTTCCGCATCCGGAACAAAAGTGTCAAAAGCTGCATCTTCCCCAAATAAAATGGAAAAAAAGGCTGCACATTCCCCGGAACCGGAACCTGTCCGGAAAAGCACAGATGCCTATGACTCCCTGCCGGAAAAAACAAGCGGTGAAAGCGGTCTGGAAATACAGGCTTTGGTATGGTCCGAAGAACCGGAGGGGCGGATGGCAGTGATAAACGGCAGTATTGTAAGGCAGTCCGGCATGGTGGCCGATGCTGCTGTCAGTGTCATCGGTATTGATTTCATCATATTCCGGAACAGCAGCGGGCAGTGGAAACAGAAATTCAGACTGAATTAGAAATTATAACAAAAGGATAAGCCGATTTCCAAATATGAATGCAGCGCTTCTGCAGGAGTCACAGACGGAAAGTCTGTAAGCGGACTGCCGTCTGTCAGGCACTGCCGGACTTTCCGTTTGGCACTCCTTCGCTACATTTTTTTCAGGAAATCACCTAAAGGAGGAAGTAAATGGGTTCTTCTGCAAAAGAAGACACAGTCGAAAAAATTGCTGAATATCTTTTCAATTATGCCATCGCACGGGAGGATCTGAAACTGGTACTGGCAGACATCCCCGCGGAATCCCGGGTCAGTCCGGTGACAATGGAATATGAAATCCAACTGCTGAAAATGATCAGTGTGGGATGGGGCATTTCATTTTTTCTCGGTCAGCACAGCAAAAAAGATGAACTGGTGCAGCTGTTCTGGAACTCGGTGCATCATTTTTCCCAGGGAATATCCGCAATGACGGCAACGCAGACCGGAAAGGAAATAGACTATTTCAGTATCCTGAGAGAACGGGTGGATATTTATGTAAAAGCCCTGAATACTTTTTCAGATGTCAATGATCCCGCCCTGGTTATCGGCCCCACATTTGCAAAACTTTGCGGCAGTGAAGAAGACAGTTACGCCATCCGTTCCGGCAAAAAAATATTTCATCTGGCAATCAAAGGGGTAAGGCAGTATCTCAGTTCAATGGATATGACATAATGCAGGTATTATACAGTACAGAGGTATCATGCAGGAAATAAGGCAAAATAACATTCTCCGGAAATCCCGGACTCATTTTTCCGGTCAGTCCCTCCCGTGCCAGCGGATCAGTCCCTCCTGGGCAACAGTGGCGATAAGTTTTCCCTTTCGGGTGAATATTTTCCCCAGGGCCATTCCCCTGGCCTTTCCCGCGCTGGGAGAAGTCATGGCATAAAGCAGCCAGTCGTCCATACGGAATTCACGGTGAAACCACATGGCATGATCCAGACTGGCCACCTGCATTTCTGCTTCCCAAAAAGTGTGGCCGTGGGGATAAAGGGATGTGGGAACCAGATTAAAATCCGAAGCATAAAGCAGCAGATAGCGGTGCGCCGCCCGGTCGTCCGGCACTTTTCCGCCGGTGCGGAACCATACATATTTCTCCGGAGGCATTTTTTCCGGTGCAAAAGGATTGACCGGGTTGATATGGCGGATTTCAATGGGTTTGGGGCAAAGCAGTTTTTCCCTTATGCCGGGGGGGATTCGGTCTGCAAATCGCCGGGCCATGTCCATTTCGGATTCCAGACCTTCCGGATCGGGGATATCTTCCGGCATTTCATCCTGATGATCAAATCCGGGTTCATCTGTATGAAAAGACGCGGATAATGAAAAAATCGCAAGACCTTTCTGCACCGCCACAACCCGGCGGGTGGTAAAACTTTTTCCGTCCCGGATGCAGTCCACCGTATAGACAATGGGACGGGCCGGATCGCCGGGACGCATAAAATAGGCATGAAGGCTGTGGGCCACCCGGTCAGGGGAAACGGTTCGGGAGGCGGCAGACAGTGCCTGCCCCATCACCTGTCCTCCGAAAACATTACCAAAACCCAGATCCTGGCTCTGCCCCCGAAAAATATTTTCCTCTATCTTCTCCAGCTTCAGCAGCCGGAGCAGTTCTTCCAGTACATTTTCCTGTGTACATATGCACATGCTTTCATTCCCCTTTACACCGGTCAGGAACCTGCTGCCGGATATGTTTTTTTAAGTTGCAGACAGATAATGGCAGGACCGCACCGTTTCATTTAAAATTGTGCACGAATTTCAAAAAAAACATCCGGATGCCGGATCTCTCCGGAGTCCCGAACTGAAAGCCTGGGACGCTGAAATAACCGACCCCTGACACCGAACCCCCGACACCGAACACCGAACCCCTGACACCGAACCCCCGACACCGAACACCGAACCCCTGACACCGAACCCCTGACACCTGACACCTGACACCGACCCCCTGACACCGCCCCCCGACATTATCAATATTTCCCATCATCGGCAAGGGCGACCCCAAAAAAATCCGCGCGCGCAAAAACAGTTCCTGCGCCCGGATTTTACCAAAATATCTTGAATAATATGATTATCCATGTTATTTAAAAAAATATATAAAACTGAATATATCCGCAAAGACCGGACTGCCCGGATTTCTGCAGCAGGAGGGAATATGGGATATCAAAAAGCATTCGGATATTGCAGGCGGTGCAGGCGAAAGGTGCTGATTTCCTGCCCGGCCCCATCGCATCTGCTGCATTTTCTGCTCTCACTGCTTTCCGCGGGTTTGTGGATACCGGTATGGATTGCAATCATTATTTCAGATACTTATCGTTGCCGCTGCTGTCTCTGTCAGCGGAAGGTGCATCGGATAAAAAATCCTTCCCTCCCCGGCCCCAGCCTTTCCCGGCCCTGGCCGAATATGCACTTTCGGCCGGGTGAAAAAAATATCCCTTATAATTTTAACACCGTGCTGATAAAAAGCGGATTGGTCTGGTATGCATCCTCCCGGACGGAAACCTGCAGACATACATACTGAATGCGAATGAAGACCTGAATCCGGCAGTGTGTGAGGCAGAGCCCGGGAACAAGTCAACCTGACACCGCCCCCCTGACACCTGACACCTGACACCGCCCCCCTGACACCGACCACCTTTCCCTCCGGGAAATCTTTTTGCAATATAAAAACCCCTCTCAGTTTATTCTTGTTTTTATCATACTTCTTCTGTAAAAATAAATATATTCATTTTTTACAAAGGAGAAATCCGCATGACAGCACTTTGCACTGCCTATGAAGGGGCCGGAACAGAAGAGGAAATCAGGGAAAAACTCTATGAGAGGACCCGGGAACTTTTATCTGATATTTCGGCACTGCCGAAGAACATTAGTACATCTGACCAAAAAGAAAATCTTCTGGATGCCCTGGCCGACCTGAATTATTCCGATCTGCGCCATCATCCGCATCCGGTTATCCGCCTGTCCGACATCTGCCGCCTGCTGATCCGCAAAGGCGATCTGCTTTCTTTCCGCCGCTGCTTCCGGATTTCCCACACCATTTACAGATTTAAATGCAGACAGAATGAATCCTGGTATGTTTCCCATCTTTATAAAGGCATCAGCCAGATCGGGATGAAACTGCCGGATACGGGTATCAGCAATGTGCTTTTCAGTCTTTCGGATAATGCCCGCGTTATCTGCCCGGAAGACAGAAATCTGGGATACTGGGCCATTATGAGTGCGGCCGTTGCAAACCGGAATCTGAAAATGGCACTGGAATTCGCTCACCGCTGGCAGCAGACCGCGCAGCAGGCCGGTCTGGCAGAAGAAATTTTCCGCTCACAGCTGATTTTCCAGATATTCCATCTCCTTTACGGGGACCGGGAAAAAAGCCGGAAACAGATAAAAGAAATCATGCAGGCGGTTCCGGAGGCCTGGCAGGGGGTATGCGGTTTTCTTGGGGAATGGACACAGGCCCTGTGCAGCAAAACCTGCCTTTCCCCGGATACGGCCGGGGCCGTCTCCGAACCCTATCCCCTGTTTACCGGTTTTGAATGGTTTCGTCCCGGCACTGCGGAAAAAGATCAGCGCCGGGATGACTTCGCCTTCCTGTGCAAACTCCGCCGGAATTATTGTAATCGGGAAAGCATCCGTGGCCTGCCTGCTGCGGAAATCGAATGCTGCGCGGCCTATATGGCTTTGTGGGAGCTGCCCGGCCCGCTCCATGAGTTTGAGCAGATATTAAAAGACAGGGATGCCGGTACGTTTCACCGTTTCTCCATGACCCGTCTGCTGGGAAAATACCGAACCAGCGCCGCTATACAAAAGGCGCTGACCGAACCGCATGTAAAACGGAAAGAAGATGCTGTGCTGCTGACCATGGACATCCGGAAATTTTCGGGCATGTGTGAAGAATATCCGCCGGAAAAAATATTTGAAATCATCAATCCCCTGTTCAAAATCATGAATGAGGAAATGGAAAAAGCACAGGGCACAATTATTGAATTCGGGGGAGACTGCATTATTCTGGCATTTAATACCTTTGACCGCTCTCAGACCCCCATATCCGATATTATTTATCATACGGTCAGAAGCATCCGCAAACTGCGTCTGCACAGCGCTCTTTCCCTGCGTATCGGTCTGCCGGAACTGAAAACCGGTGTGGGCATTGCCAAAGGAAGCGTGGCGGTGGGATATGTGGGCGGACTTTCCCGCTGCCATATGACCTTAATCGGCAATGCCATCAACCTGTCCACCCGTATTGAATCGGAAAGCAAAGATTCCCCTTCGGAGATTCTGATTTCCCGTGCCTGCTTTGATGACAGGGAACCCGATGTCTGGACAGAAGCGGAAAAAGTCAATTATTTTCTCCGGGATCTTGGTTTCCGGGAGATCAAAAACATGCAGGCGGTGCATGTGTACGGGATCAGTCCTTTGCTGCGTTACAGAATTGATTTTGTCCCTATGGGATTTGTTGCGGAAAAAGAAGAGGGAGTGGTGTATATTGACACCGGCAACGCCATTTGTCCGGGCGTGATTGATCACCACCGGGCAGAGCAGGAAAAGGGCAGTGCCTGCGCCCTGCTGCTGGAAAAACCGGAGCTGCTCCTGGATCACATCCGGGATATTCCCGAAGCGCAGATTG
This sequence comes from Desulfobacteraceae bacterium, assembly GCA_011390755.1. GTDB lineage: Bacteria > Desulfobacterota > Desulfobacteria > Desulfobacterales > Desulfococcaceae > JAABRU01. The sequence continues at coordinate 6,264 of JAABRU010000241.1, forward strand.
AATTCCGCCTGCACAGCGATCCGGATACAGACTGCGCTGCCACCCTGTATCTGGCCTTTGAACTCATGGCCCCGGAAAAATATTTCCGCCGACAGATTATGGAAAAACTGGCCGAATACATTTCCCGGATTGATCAGGGACAGATTCCCGAACCGGAAAATCTGGAATGGTCTTTGTACGGCATTTTCATGGTGCACCGGAACCGGATGAAAAAAAAATGGATGGAAAGAAAAAAAGGCGGCACCGCTGCGGAAAAAGCGGATTTCATTCTTTTGGAAAGCGGGCTGCGTGTCATTGACGCGGCTGTCTGTATCATGGAACACGAACCGGCTGCGGAATTTTCCTCCCTTTTCCGCCACCGGCCCGGATGGTTTTGCCGGGAAAGGGAAATTATTGCCGAAGACAGACTTCTGTATGAAACAGATCTCAGCCACCCCCGGTGCCGGGAATATACGGCCCCGGTCCGCATGAAAAAAAGCGGAGAATTCAAACATGTCAGGGGACTGTGGCTGGAGAACCCCCAAAGTGCTTTTTTCAAATTGTGGGCACGGAACGAGCCCGGGGCACCGGGCGGCAGGGGATACAGATTTCTGGCAGTGGACTGGTCCGCAGCGGATAAAAAGCGATTTGTCATCAGTGTGGATCCGGAGTCCGGTACGGATCTGAAAGGACTGGGGCCCCTGCTGGAAGCCGGGGAAAAGATAAAAAGGGAAATGCTGGGCCGGCCCCGGCCCCGGCATCCCGTCCGCCCCCCCTCCGATAATTCGGATCCCTGGTATTTCGGGCAGGGACATCATTATACCCTAAATTGAGCGGTTCTCAGACCTGAAAATGATTTCCGGCCGGAAATATCAGGGGCTCAGCAGTTTCCGGCTCTTCACCCGCCGGGTGAAAAGCGTAAAACAGGCAAAGTTCCGCTTACCGGACATTCAGCCGGTTTATCTGAAAAAAACCGCTCAATTTAGGTATACCATTATTGATGCACCCAGGGAAGGAAGCATCCTCAGTGCGGAGGAAGTGAGGGAAATGCATAAGATGTGGAAATGAATCAGAAAGAACCGTTGTCACCAACTTTGATGCGTAACCGGAGTGCTCTGTCAAATTTGAATTTATGGGTTACTGTACTTTTGCATTTTTTACAGGAAACCACGAAACACACAAAAATATATTTAAATAAACAATAGGATACAAACATTTTCCGCTAGCCTTTCGTGTTTTTCGTGGTTAAAATAAAATCATATGCTTATAAAAAAATGTGAAACCATAGGGGGCAAAAAACCGGTTTTTTCCAAAAAATCCGGTTTTTCAGAGGTGCCGGACTCACAGATTCAAAATTGACAATACAGGAGGCATTATTATGAAAACAGAAAACTGTATTTCCTGGGAAAAAATATTAATAAAAGGCGGGTTAGGGCCTGTTCAGGCCGGTAAGGGTATGGAACTGACCTTTCTGCCCGTAACCCTTCTTATCGGCCCCCAGGGAACCGGTAAATCACTGGTGAGTCAGTTATTGTATTTTTTCAGAGATATTCAGTATCTTATATCGAAACAAATTGGCGGGAAAGGTCCGGGGGTAGCTGCACGCGCAATTATTGACAGTATTCGCGGAGGTTCTTTATCTTCTTTTCTGACAACTTCAAATGTCAGTATCGGATATAAATCGGAACATGTTGAAAATGGAAACAGTTCAGGATCAGAACGATCAATAACCATTGAGAAAGACACCCGGAAAATAACTCTGAGTAAAGAATTGTTTCATGCAGTTGACAAATGGCTGAATCTTTGGGTTGAAGATCCGTCTTCCGTTAAAAAAATTCAATCAAACGCTGTTTTTCTTCCTGCCGAACGTTCTTTTTTTTCACATGCGGTCAATACCGATCCTGTGATATTCGGAAACAGCAGCTTACCATTACCGTCCGGTCTGTTTCTCAGTTATCTTATTCAGGCCGATGATATTCATCAGGCATGGGCTGACCATTCTTTGCCGCGGGCAGAAGAGGCGGATGAAATTGACAGACTGATTAGTCATGATTTGAAAGGCAAAGCCATTGCTTCCAAAAAAGAACGTTATGCACGTAAATGGCAATGGCTGCCGGAGAACAGTGAAAAACCTCTTGAAATCCAGATGGCATCATCCGGTCAAATGAGTACCTGGCCTCTGGTGTATATTGCCCAGGCATTGTTTGGTTTGGGAAAAGAAAACCGGCCTTATTTTCTGCATATTGAGGAACCGGAAGCCCATCTGCATCCAAGAGCACAGATAGCTGTTGTAAAACTTCTGGCCTATCTTGCCAATAAAGGAATTCATATTGTTGTTACAACCCATTCCCTTGCGGTTTTGTATGCGTTTAACAATTTAAGCCTTGCCTATCGTAAGCTGGGCAACAAAGAGGCAGATAATGTACCCGAAGTTCCGGTACGTCTGGCTCCTGAAAAAATGTCGGCTTATCTTTTTGCTGACGGAACAGCAGAAAGTATTATTGATGATGAAGGTCAGATAGATGAAAGCCTGCTTGGTGAGGTTCTGGGGGATCTGGAAGTTGAATTTAACCGCTTAACAACCTATAAAGTTCTATGGGGAAAAATCTGAAAAATGCCTCTTAACTGCTCCGGAAAAGAACTGCCTGACATACCTTCGGCTGAATGCGCAGATACAGTAAGTGATATTGATGACTGCAGCAGACTGACAGAGATTCAGGATGAAATACT
>JAABRU010000242.1 GCA_011390755.1 Desulfobacteraceae bacterium
CTGAAAATCCTGATTCTGACAATTTGCAGGATGAAAGGATTTACAGGATTAAAAAAATATGAAAAAAATCCTGAAAATCCTGAAAATTCTAAAATCCTGATTCTGACAATTTGCAGGATGAAAGGATTTACAGGATTAAAAAAATATGAAAAAAAAATCCTGAAAATCCTGAAAATTCTAAAATCCTGAAAATTCTAAAATCCTGAAAATCCTGATTCTGACAATTTGCAGGATGAAAGGATTTACAGGATTAAAAAAATATGAAAAAAAAATCCTGAAAATCCTGAAATCCTGAAAATCCTGATTCTGACAATTTGCAGGATGAAAGGATTTACAGGATTAAAAAAATATGAAAAAAAAATCCTGAAAATCCTGAAAATTCTAAAATCCTGAAAATCCTGAAAATTCTAAAATCCTGAAAATCCTGAAAATTCTAAAATCCTGAAAATCCTGAAAATTCTAAAATCCTGAAAATCCTGATTCTGACAATTGACAGGATTGCACTCGTTCCCAAGCCGGAGCTTGGGAACCAGAGTAAAGCTATGGAAAAACGGACATGGAATAATTGAGAGTCCGCAGGATTTTTATAAAGGAGAATCCAACATGCCTGATTTTTTAAGCAAATTAAGCATAACCGGTTTTAAGTCCATCCGTGAACTGAAAGACTTTGAACTGAAAAAACTGAATATTCTCATCGGGGCCAATGGCGCGGGTAAAAGCAATCTGATTGATTTTTTCAGACTTCTTCGGAAAATCATTGACGGCAGACTGGATGAATATATCCGCCTGGGAGGCGGAATCAGTGACTTTCTTTTCAACGGCAGAAAAATCACTTCAGAAATGAAATTTGAAATGCACTTCGGCTCACGGGGCTACCGCTTTAATATCAAACCCGGCCCCCTTGATAACTGCCTGCTTACAAATGAAGCCCGCTATTACAGACACGGAACAACCGACTGGTGGGAACTGGGGGACAGCCCTGACGGAAAATCCCTTCTGGTTAAAGAGGTAAAAGAAAATCTTGCAGACAGCCAATACAGCCGACCGGTCTATGATGCAATTTCCTCCTGGCAGATTTATCATTTCCATGACACAGGCGAAACCGCAGCCATGCGGCATTATGAAATCATACAGGATAACAAAGTGCTGCGTTTTGATGCGGCCAACATTGCGCCCTGCCTTCTGTATTTTAAAAATGAGAAACCGGATGTATTTCAGGAAATATTAGATTCCGTCCGTTTGATCCTTCCTTTTTTTGATGATTTTCTGTTAACTGTGACAAACTTCGGGGAAAAACAGAAAGTCAACCTTTCCTGGCTCCAGCAGGGAAGTGATTACCCCATGCAGCCCTATCACCTTTCTGACGGAGCCATCCGTTTTATCTGCCTTGCAACCGCACTGCTGCAACCTGATCCGCCTTCCGCAATCATTCTGGACGAACCGGAACTGGGACTGCATCCCTCAGCCATTGCCGTTCTTTCCGAACTGATTCAGAATGCATCCAAACGGACACAATTGATTGTAGCCACACAGTCCCCTGCATTAATAGACCATTTCAGTGTTGAAGATATAATAGTGGTGAAGCGGAAGGAAGGTGCATCTGTCTTTGAAAGATTAAAGGGACAGGCCGTAGAGACGCACGGCCGTGCGCCTCTACAATTGTATGATGTAAAAACCGATAACAGGAAACGGTCATAATGATTAAATTTAAAAATAAATACCGTATCCCTTCTGCACGGGCGCAATGGTGGAATTATGCCAATCAGGGCGCATATTTTATTACCATCTGCACTGCGGGAAATAAATATCTGTTTGGCGATATTGTCAATAATGAAATGCTGTTATCAGATATTGGCATAATCGTTTATCAGGAATGGGAAAAGTCTTTTCAAATCCGTTCGGAATTATTCTGTGATTCATTTGTTATCATGCCGAACCATATACACGGTATTGTCCGAATTAGTAAATCAGAACCAGATAATACATCTGCTTTGCAGCGGAAAATCTCAATTTCCTCACGCAAACATGGGGTAGCTTACCGGTCTCCCAGATCAATTTCATCCTTTGCCGCTGGTTTTAAATCATCGGCAACAAAAAAGATCAATGAATACCGGAACACACCCGGACAAGCAGTCTGGCAAACACGTTTCCACGATCATATCATCCGAAATCATGATGAATATTTGTCTATCAGAAAATATATTGAAACAAATATCGCTAATTGGGCTTATGACTCATTCTTCGGAAAACAGGAATGAAAAAACATAAAGCCTGAAATTTGCCACATCGGATCTGGCGAATCCGAAATTGTAATAGATTACCATGTAGAGACGCACGGCCGTGCGTCTCTACGGGGGGAAAAACAAAGGATAAACAAATGATCCCATCCGTACTGGCACAGCATGTTGAGCAGGGCATCAAAGATTTTTTACGCACCACCTTTCCCATAACAACCCCTTTTTTTTCAGACATCCTTGAATCTTTTCTCAATGAACCCGGCAATCTTTTCAAAGGGCCTTATGTAGACATCCAGCTTCCCTTCCGCCGGGGACTTGGGGGGCCGGATTATTTTCCGGACCTGCCCATGCCTTTCCCGCCCCATCTGCATCAGGAAAAAGCCTTTGAGCGTCTGTCCGGCCCCAGTCCGAAGGCCACCATTGTTGCCACAGGAACCGGATCAGGGAAAACAGAGTGTTTCCTCTATCCCATCCTTGACTATTGTTATCAGCACAGGGGGGAACCGGGAATCAAGGCCGTTCTGATCTATCCCATGAATGCGCTTGCCACAGACCAGGCAGGCAGGATTGCCCGGCTGATTTACAGCAGCAGACTGAAAAATCATGTTACAGCCGGGATATATGTGGGGCAAAAAGAAAAAACGCCCTCAATGCTCATGACAGGGGAAAGGCTGATTTCCGACAAGGACACCATGCGTCTTTCCCCGCCGGATATTCTGCTGACCAATTACAGGATGCTGGACTATCTGCTGATCCGCCCCGAAGACCGTCCCCTGTGGATACATAACACACCGGATACCCTTCGTTTCATTGTAGTGGATGAACTTCACACCTTTGACGGGGCACAGGGTTCCGACCTGGCCTGTTTACTCCGGCGCCTGAAGGCGCGGCTGGCAATTGACCCGGGTTATCTCTGCTGCGTGGGAACATCCGCAACACTGGGAAGCAGAGAAGAACAGAAGGATTTGCTGGAATATGCATCTGCGGTTTTCGGGGAAAACTTTACACAGGATGCGGTTATCACCGAATCCCGCCTGGGTGCGGGAGAGTTTCTTGAAAAATCCTTTATCTCTTATGTGGATATTGTCCCCTTTGAAAAAGCCAAAGACCTTGACCCTGCAACTTATAACAATTACGGGGAATATATCAGGGCACAGCATAAACTCTGGTTTGATGAGGAAATTACCGGCAGTATTGATGATACGAACTGGCGGCTCGGTCTGGGAGACAAAATAAAGGAGCATTTGTTTTTTCAGAATCTGCTCAAAACACTCAAAGGGAAAATCCGCAGTTTTGATGAAATATTTATCCGGCTTGAAAAAATTACAAGGGACCTGAGAAATAAGCAGAGTCCGGAGCATCCTGAATACAGAACAAATCTGATGAACAGCCTGCTGGCGCTGATTTCGGAAGCCCGGACAGCATTCATTTCCAAACAGACAGAGGGAAAAGAAAAAGCGGATATCCGCCCCTTTTTACATATCAGGGTTCAGTTATGGATGCGGGAACTTCGCCGGATGACAGCAAAAGTAGGGATAAAATCAAAATTACGATTTGCCGATGACCTGAACAAAGAGCAACTGAAAAACCATCTGCCCCTGGTACATTGCAGGGAATGCGGCTGCATGGGATGGTCCGGTCTGAAGCATAAAACCGGCGCTGAAATAAAAGGGGAACTCAAAGATTTTTACCATGCCTTTTTCAGTCATGATCCGAAAGTGGTATATCTGTTTCCGGAGGATGAATCTTCTGATGTACCTGTTCCAAAGACTCGGAAGGAAAACAGCCGGCAGGCCCGAAAGATCGGCATGGTATTGTTTTGTACCGCCTGCCTTCATATGACCTCCAAAGCAAAGCCTGAAAACTGCCCGGTCTGCGGTCATGAAGAACTGTTGCAGGTGTATATGCCCGATATTCGTATAAAGCGGGGCAACCGCAGCCTCAGCACCAATGACTGCCCCTATTGCAGTGCAAAAAACAGTCTCACCCTTGTTGGCTCACGGGCCGCAAGTCTTACATCTGTCATGATTGTTCAGCTTTATTCATCCACTTACAATGATGACAAAAAACTGCTCACATTTTCCGACAATGTGCAGGATGCGGCGCACCGGGCCGGTTTTTTTAACGGCAGAACCTACCGCTTTAATTTCAGAACCGCTTTGCAGAAAGTTGTCCTGGAGAGCGGAAAGGGGATGACACTGGCGGAACTGCCGGAAGCCTTTATCCGGTACTGGACAGAAAGGATGGAGCAGAAACGTTACATAGCCACCTTTCTTGCACCCAATATGGAATGGCTGAACGATTTTGATTATCTCAAAACCCATAATGATCTGCCCCAAGACTCCCGGCTCATGGAAAATATCAGTCAGCGCATTGAATGGGAAATTATCAGTGAGTACGGTTTTCAGGCCCGAATCGGACGAAGCCTTGAAAAAACAGGCTCGTCTGTTATTTATACTGACCGGACACTTTTACACCGGGCAGTTGACAGAATGCTCGAAACCATTCAGAATGAAATCGGACAGCTTAGAGAACTTGACCGGGATTCCCTCATCCCTTTCCTGCTGGGCCTGATTGTCCATTTGAAAAATCAGGGAGGGATTTATATACCTCCCCTGGATGGTTTCATAGAAAGCTTTGGTTCGCCCTTTGTGATGAACCGTAAAATATGGATGCCCAATTTCGGATCTGAATCCCGTACTCCCTCTTTTTTAACCAGCAGAAGAGGCGGTCGTTTTGATCAGTTATTCGGCACAGCATCCACCCGGATCACATGGTATCAGCAATGGGCGGACAAATGTTTTTTTGATTATTTCCCGGACATCCGGACGGTTGCGGAGCTTTCAAAAAACCTTTACGAAATTGTTTTGAAAGAACTGAGCGCTCAGGATATTCTGGAAAGAAAATCCGTAAATGCAGACATTACATGGGGCATACGGACGGATGCACTCAGGCTTTCTTCCGAAGTCTGCCAGTTACAGTGCCGGATCTGCGGCCATCATATCTCAGTGGCAACTGAGGAAAGCATGGATTTTGAAAATGCTCCCTGTCAGAGATTTCATTGCTATGGCAGCTACAAATCCTATGATGCGGGTGCGGATTATTACGGCAGACTGTATGCAGGCGGTGATGTGGAAAGAATTTTTGCCAGGGAACATACCGGGCTGTTGAAAAGAGATGAACGGGAACAGCTGGAGACTGAATTCAAATCAGATAAGGACAGTCGCAAACCCTGGTTTCCCAATCTGCTGTCCTGCACCCCGACCCTTGAAATGGGAATTGACATCGGCAATCTTTCCTCCCTGATACTCTGCTCCGTTCCCCCCGCGCAGGCCAATTATCTCCAGCGCATCGGAAGGGCCGGAAGAAGGGACGGAAATGCACTGAATCTGACCCTTGCCAATGCAAAACCCCATGATCTGTTTTTCTTTGCCGAACCCGAAGAAATGCTGGCCGGTCATATTGATTCCCCCGGCATTTTTCTGAATGCTTCGGCCGTTCTGGAAAGACAGTTCACAGCATTCTGTTTTGACAAATGGATTGTTGCGGAACAAAGCGCATTCATACCAAAGCGTCTGGGACAGGTTTTACATAACCTGGAACCGGTGAATAATAAGAATTTTCCCCATAGTTTTATTTACTTTATTGAAACAAAGCAGGCAGACCTGTTTGCGCAGTTTATCAAACTGTTTAAAAACAAAGGTTCCGAATTAACACCTGAATCCGAATCACAGTTAAGAACATTTACCCTGCACAGTCTCCGATACCGGATCATGAACGGCCTGCATGAGCGGAAAAAGGAAAGAGAATCTTTACGGAAAAAGGTTCAGATATTAAACGGAAAGATCAGAAAGAAAAAAAACAGCCCCAGAGATAAAAATTTCGATAATGAACTCAGGGAACTTTCTATTGAAAAATCCGCACTTCAGGCCCTTGTAAAAAGTATCAGCGACCGTGATACTTTTAACTTTTTTACAGATGAGGGACTGCTGCCCAATTATGCATTTCCGGAAGCCGGTGTGATGCTCAATTCTGTAATATACCGGAAAAAGAAGAAAATTCAGGAGGGGCAAGGTTCCTATGAAACCTGGAATTATGATTATGAAAGACCGGCTGCCAGCGCAATTCAGGAGCTGGCCCCGGCCAATACATTTTATGCAGAAGGAAGAAAGGTAAAAATTGACCAGGTGGATATGACGGTATCGGAAATTGAGACCTGGCGTTTCTGCAATCACTGCTCCCACAGGGAACTGCTGGGAAAAGAAGAAGAAAAAAGCATCTGTAGCAAATGCGGCAGTCCCATGTGGGCCGATGCGGGTCAAAAACGCCTGATGCTGAAGATGCGCCAGGTCTTTGCTTCCACTTCGGACCGGAAAAGCCGCATCAGTGATGATTCCGATGACCGTGAACCGCTTTTTTACAACAGGCAGATGCTGGTGGAGTTTGATAAAAAGCATATTGTGGATGCATATAAGGTGGATGCTGATTTTCCTTTTGGCTTTGAGTTTCTTTCAAATGTTGATTTCTGTGAGATTAATTTCGGTGAAAAAACGGAGATCGGGGAAAAGATTTCCATTGCCGGTGTGGAAATGCCCAGAAAGGGGTTTTCCCTGTGCCGGGTATGCGGAAAAGTGCAGGAGGATAAAAACGGATCATCCCATTCATTTATCTGTACGGCCAGGGATAAAGACAGCAGCAAAAATCTGATTGACTGCATTTATTTATACCGGCAGTTTGAATCGGAAGCCATCCGGATTCTGCTGCCTGTGAACATTATTTCCGAATCCAACCGGAAACTGCAGTCCTTTGTTGCAGCCATCCGGTTGGGCCTGAAGAAAAAATTCAAAGGAAAAATTGATCATTTACAGACCACTGTGCATGAAGAACCCATAAGCGATTCATCTTATAAGCGAAAGTATCTTGTGCTCTATGATACGGTTCCCGGAGGAACCGGATATCTGAAACAGCTCATGCGTTCCGGGCATCAATTGTCTGAAGTCCTTGAAATGGCGCTGACTGCCCTGAAATCATGCGGCTGCAACCAGGATCAGGACAAAGACGGCTGCTATTGCTGCCTCTTTGCCTATCGCAACAGTTACAGCATGCCTGAAACTTCCAGGGATGCGGCTATTGAAATTCTTGCTGATATTCTAAGCCATCAGGACAAAATGGTGCGGACAGACAATATCAGTGATATATCCATGAATACACTGATTGACAGTGAACTGGAAGCCCGGTTTCCGGGCGCGCTCAGGCTGTATGGCTGCCCATCGCGGCCCCTGATTCTCAGAAATGATCTGGTAAATGGAAAGCCGGGATATTTTTTAAAAATTTCCGACCGGGCTTATTATATAGAACCGCAGGTTGAACTGGGAAAACAACACGGTGTCAGTATTCCGTCAAGGGCTGATTTTATTATCAGACCGGCCCGTGTAAGCGATAGGATAAAACCCATAGCGGTTTTTCTTGACGGTTATACATATCATCATAAGCGCATCGGACAGGATATGGCGCAGAGAATGGCAATAGTGCAGACCGGCAATTACCATGTCTGGTCGCTGACATGGCATGATGTGGAACATAAATTCAAGTCTCAGGGAAACTATTTTGAAGATTATATTGACCCGGCAGCCCTGCCCTCCGGCGGAAATCTGAACAGTTTGTTAAAAGGATATGGTCTGGAGGAATGTAAAAAATACCTCAGTTGCAGCAGCTTTGATCTGTTAATTCATTTCCTGGAAAATCCGGATGCTGAAAAATGGCAGCGGTTCATATTTACCTGCACCCTGATGTATTTGGATTTGAAACAATATACGAATGCGGATTCTGTAAAAGGATGGATACAGGATATGGAAAAATTATTCCCGGAAAATATTGCAGAAAAAATCATGGAAGCCGATTGTCCCGCTTTCACTGAAAACTGCCTTTACGCATATACTTTTCACAAAGATCAGGATACAGAACCGTTTCTGAAACACTACGCTGTTTTTGAAAAAAAGGCTCTTGCGCCTCCGCTGAATCCATTGGGTGTCAGAATCGGCTGTATTCTTCATGATGATAATGATAATGATAAAGATAAAACCGGACCCGGTTTTCAGGCAGGCTGGAACGGTTTTCTCCGGCTTTATAATTATTACCAGTTTTTGCCATATTCTTTTTTTGTAACATCCGAAGGAATAAAAGCAAAAGCCTATGATACCCTTACAGTTTATGAAGAAACCGCAGATGAATTTCAGACAGATATAAAGGAGCTGCCGGAAAATAACTGGGAAGAACTCAAAGGAATAACAGAAGAGAAAATCCATCCCCTTCTTGATCTGTTACAGAAAAACCATTGGCCGGTGCCGGAAGCCGGGTATGAGCTTGAAGGAGAAGATGGTGAAATCATTGCATGTGCGGAACTGGCCTGGGAGACTTTTAAAATCGCCTTTCTGACAGACGTAGAGACGCACGGCAGTGCGTCTCTACCAGCTTACAAAAATATATTTGAGGCAAATGGATGGAAAACATATAAAATTTCAGATGTGTTAAACGAACCGGATAAATATATGAACCTGAAAAACAAGCCGATGTAGAGACGCACGGTGTGCGTCTCCAATGTAGAGACGCACGGTGTGCGTCTCCAATGTAGAGACGCACGGTGTGCGTCTCCAATGTAGAGACGCACGGTGTGCGTC
>JAABRU010000243.1 GCA_011390755.1 Desulfobacteraceae bacterium
TCAGTTTTTTTTCTCCGCCAGAATCTGCTGAATGTAAACTTTGCCGTTTATTTTCTGCCGATTCTATGTATGATAGGAACCCTTGTGCTGGTGGGGAAGAATGCGGAGTGGAACCGACTGCCCGGTGTGGACCGCCTCTATGCCCTGATGATTATCCTTGTGGTCAGTTTCGGCATTGCCCTGGCCATACAGAAAAGCAGGATATGGATTGTCTTCGGCGGAACCGTGGGAACCCTGATTCTTATTGCCCTGTTCTGCTTTGTCCTTCTTAAATGGGGAAGCTATATGCTCTTCCGCTCCAAAGACGAAGCGCGCAGGGATTTCCCGGATTATGATGATTTCAGAAAATCCCGGTCCGCGTCCAAAAACAGAAAACATGCGGAAAAGGAACTGGAAGAGCTGAAAAGACGGATAAAGATAGGAGATTAAGAAATAAATATGAAAATAAAAGTCATACTATATCTGGCAATTATGCTCTTTATGCAACAGGTGTTTTTGAATATCGCATTATCGGCGCAGGATATTTTGCAGACAATGCAGAAGGAATCCCGGACAGCCCTTGTAATCGGAAACGGTGCTTATCAACATTCACCATTGTATAATTCTGTCAAAGATGCAGAAAAAATGGCGACGATTCTCCGGGCCCTGGGATTTGAAGTGATATTAAAAACAGATCTGGATTTTAATGAAATGCATGAAGTTGCAGATATTTTCGGTGAAAAACTGAGGAACCGCGGGGGGGTCGGGCTTTTTTTCTATGCAGGTCACGGTGTTCAGATTGGCGGAAAAAATTATCTGCTTCCTGTCGTATTCAGTAAAAACGGAAAAGATGTCAGGATGAGCGGAAAAAATATTACCTATCGCTCATTACGTGCGGACCTGCTTCTGTCCAAAATGCAGGAAGCGGGGAACAGGATAAATATTATCATTCTGGATGCATGCCGCAGCAATCCCTATATAAGTGATACCCGTTCCGGCCAGCAGCAGGGACTGGCACCTATGGATGCTCCCGGAGAAAGTATCATTGCATATTCTACAGGACCGGGAAAAACGGCTGATGATGTCAGCATATACACCCATGAACTTAGCCGTCTGATGCAAAAACCCGGTTTGAGGATTGTAGATCTCTTTTATAAGGTCAGAAAAAAAGTAAAAAAAGAAACAAATGGCCGCCAAATCCCCTGGGAACACAGTTCGCTGACAGAACCGTTTTTTTTCCGCTTAGAGCAGCCGGAAAATGCTTCTGTTTTACACAATGAAAAAATAACGGAAATTGGAAAAACGGAAATTGGAAAAACAGCAGCGGTTCAGGTGCAAACAGAAGAAAAAGAAGCAGTGGAACTTCAGTCGCCATCTATATCCGATATATCCGAACCGGAAGCAGGAAAAACATGGAAAGAAGAAATCACCGGTATGGAATTCGTATGGGTTCCGACGGGTGATTATATTATGGGATGTATAAACGGTTCATGCAAAAATAAAAACAAAACACATGTTAAAGGTTTTTGGATTGGCAAATACGAAGTCACAGTAGACCAGTGGCAAAAATTTACGAATGATAATAAAAAAATAAAATCCAAAAAAAGAAACAGATGCAAATCTACAGAATTCTTTCAGCAAGGCAGCTACCCTGCAAACTGTATATCCCGGGATGATGCAGAGAATTATGCTAAATGGATTTCCCGCAAAACAGGATATTTCTTCCGTCTTCCGACACAATCGGAGTGGGAATATGCAGCCCGCAGCGGAGGAAAAAAAGAAATATATGCAGGAACAAATGATAAAGAAAGCAGAGAAAAATATGCAAATTACGGAACGAAAAGGCCGAATCCTGTTGCTTCAAAAAGGCCGAACGGCCTGGGTATCTATGATATGAGCGGAAATGTGTGGGAATGGTGTTCGGATAATCTTGGTAACAATCAATATCCCTTACGCGGAGGCAGTTTCAGACGATACTCAGCAGGGATAGGGGAATGCACGACAACATTTCGGATGGAATCCGCAGCAAAAAACACCAAAGATGAGACTTACGGTTTCCGCCTTATTCGGAAGATGAGGTAGTGGGTCAAATGGGTTGATGAATCAGATTTCGGGGCGTATGCAATACGCCCCTGCAGAGAAAATCAACCTTTTCGACCCATCACGGAAAGATGAAAGTTGAATTATAAAGATGAAAGTTGAATTATTCGGATGGGAACAGATAAATAATGACGCTGTGCAGCAATGAAATATAAAACCCTCTCCCTGTCCCCGGAAGATGATATTGCCGTCATCACGGTGGCTCCGCCGCCGCTGAATCAGATTTCCGATCTCTTTGTGCAGGAAATGTCGGATGCCTTTGCACAGGCATTCGGAAACGGGGCCGTGCGGGCGATTGTGCTTTGCGGGAGCGGGCAGCATTTTATTGCAGGCGAAGACATTGCCGGGATTCTGAAAATCAAAGACAGGGAAAGCTGTATCGCGCAGCGGATGAATATCCACAGCCTGCTCAGCCGCATTGAGCAGGGTCCCAAACCGGTCATTGCCATGATTAACGGTAACTGTTCCCGCGGGGGACTGGAAGTGGCCCTGGCCTGTCATTACCGCGTGGCAGCCAAAGGAACCCGTCTGGGAATGCTGGATCTGCGTTTCGGCCTGATTCCCGGCATGGGCGGAACCCAGCGGCTTCCCCGACTGGTGGGTGTAAAGACCGCCCTGCAGATGATCTGTGAGGCCCAGGATATACCCGCGCAGCAGGCGCTGGGCATCGGACTGGTGGACGAAACCGCGGAACGGGGACAGCTGCGGGAAAAAGCCATGACCGCGGCCCGGAATCATATTGCCGGGCGCATCAGTTTCCGTATGAGCATCACCGGCAGACGATTTGACAAACTGCTGAGCCGGGCGGAAAAAAAGGAAATCACCGATCTGTTCCGTGACCGGCTTTCCCACAGTGCTGCCGCTTATATTGCCCCCTTCAAAGCCGTGGAGGCCATAGAAAGGGGTCTGGGGATCAATATCCTTTCAGATCTGAAAACAGAGGCCGGACTGTTTTGGGAATGTGTGTCTTCGGATATTTCCAAAAACCTCATCCGGATTTTTGTCAGTGTGCAGGAAAGCGGGAATCCCGCGAGAATCCGCGGGGAATCTCCCCGGAAAATTTCTGAAATTGCCGTATTGGGATGCGGAACCATGGGAGCAGGGATTGCCGCACTTCTCTTACGATCCGGTTTTTCCGTCCGCGTATGGGATATGAATACAGAATTACTGGAAAAAGGGATGAAAGAAATCCGCAGCGATTTTTCCCGTGTGATGAAAAAAAGGCCCAAAGAAAAAGTCGAGCGGCAGATTACGGAATTTCTGCATCCCCTGACTTCTCTCAAAGAATGCGTTAATGCGGATATGGTGATTGAAACGGTTCGGGAACATCTGGAAATCAAACAGAAAATATTCCGTTATCTGGAAAAAATCTGCCGTCCGGATACACTGTTTGCCACAAATACCGCTGTTTTGCCCCTCCAGCGTATTTTTTCCGGGCTGGCAAATCCCTCCCGCGCACTGGGACTTCATTTTCTGAATCCGCCGGGCCGTATCCGGCTGCTGGAAATCAGCTGCTCCCGCTTCACCGCGGATGACATGCTGGCAACGGCTGTGCATTTTACCCGGAAAATCGGCAAAATACCGCTGGTGATCAATGATGTGCCCGGATGTTTCAGCTCCCGTATGCTCCTTACCCTCATCAACGAGGCCTGTTTTCTGGCGGCCGGAGGCGTGCATCCCTTCAGTATTGAAAAAGCAGTCACAGAATTCGGACTGCCGCTGGGGCCTTTCCGCCTGAGCGATATGTGCGGGATTGATGCGGTATACGGCGCGGGGCGTTATCTGGCAGCTTTTTTTAAAGAAACATGGCCCTTATGCCCTTTATGGCAGCCCCTGTATCAAAGCGGGAGACTGGGGCGCAAAAGCGGGGCGGGATGTTATGACTACCGCACGGACAGCAGCGGATTTCATCCGCAGTTTACAGAGGAAATCCGCAAATACATGCGTGAAAACAAAATTGAACCCAAAAATATTTCACCCGAAAGTATTCAGGAAGAGCTCATGCTCCGCCTTCTCAATGAGGCCACCCGCTGCCTGGATGAAGGAATCGGCGGGGATGCGGGAAAACTGGATATGGCCCTGGTGTACGGACTGGGCTTTCCCGCGCACCGGGGCGGGATTTTCCGCTACGCGGATGCCATGGGAATTTCCCGGGTGGTGGAACTGCTGCAAAAGCAGGAAGCAGAAAAAGGCCCTGCTTTCCGTCCCGCGAATCTTTTACGGGAAATGGCGGCACAGAACAGAAATTTTTATGAATAAGAGGAAAAAAATATGGCAACACATCATCCCCATGGAAATATCCCCTTCTGGCAGGATCCGGACAAACGGGCCCTTGTTTACCAGGCACTCGCCCTGCTCCTTGTGCTGCTGACCGGATATTATCTTTTCAGCAATACCATGACCAACCTGGAACGGCAGAATATTGCCACGGGTTTCTCTTTTATGGGCAAAGAGGCCGGCTTTGAAATCGGGGAATCCCTTATCTCCTACTCCGCGGCCCATACCTATGCCCGCGCGCTGCTGGTGGGCGTACTCAATACCCTGAAAGTCTCTTTTATCGGCATTATTCTGACCGTTGTTCTGGGAACCCTTATCGGTGTGGCCCGGCTTTCAGCCAACTGGCTGGCATCCCGGTTGGCCGCCATTTATATTGAATTATTTCAAGATATTCCCGTTCTTTTGCAGCTTTTTTTCTGGTATTCGGTTTTCAACGACATTCTGCCCCATCCGCGGCAGGCACTCAAACCTTTTACCGGTCTTTTCCTCTGCAACCGGGGACTGATATTTGCCGTGCCCGAATCCCATGCGGCTTTTCAGTGGATGCTCTGGACCTTTCCCGCGGCCTGTGCCCTAATCTTTTTTTTGAGGAAATGGGCCAAAAAACGCCAGGATAAAACCGGGAAAATTTTTCCGCTCATCCGGGTTTCCCTCTGCATTCTCATAGCAGCCCCGCTGCTGACCTGGCTGGCCGGGGGCGCGCCGGTGAAAATGGATATTCCCCGGTTACAGGGCTTCAATTTTTCCGGGGGCATGAGTTTCAGCCCCGAATTTGCGGCCCTTCTGCTGGGACTGGTTTTATATACGGCCGCGTTTGTGGCCGAAATTGTGCGGGCCGGGATTCAGTCCGTCAGTCACGGACAGACCGAAGCCGCCATGTCTTTGGGACTGAAACCGGCCCTGATCCTGAATCTGGTGATTCTGCCCCAGGCCCTGCGTGTGATCATCCCTCCCCTGACCAGCCAGATGCTCAATCTCACCAAAAACAGCTCCCTGGCTGTGGCCATCGGCTTTCCGGATTTTGTTTCTGTTGCCAACACCAGCATCAACCAGACCGGGCAGGCCATAGAAGGCATTGCACTGATTATGGCTGTGTATCTGATACTCAGTCTGACCACTTCGCTTTTCATGAACTGGTACAATAAAAAGGCGAAACTGGTGGAAAGATAGGCAGAAAATATCTTTTTGAAGCCCTGCGGTGAACAGTTTCGGAGAATTCATATATCTGCCCGGCAGATAAAATCATTCGGGTGCAGGCAAAATGGTGCAGAAAGTCTTTATACCGGACTGCTCAGGCCCTGATTTCTGTGAATCTATGAAAATCAAAGGCTGACAATATGCACTGTTTTGTTTGCACTCAAATGATTCAGAAAAATCCGGCCCGGATTATATTCATTTACTTCTTTATCACTCCCTGCAAAATCCCTTTGAATTCAGAAGAAAAAGCATGAGCGGAAAGACAGAGCAGCCGCTTTGACCCGCTATCCGGAAGTTGTGCCTGGGCGGTTCAGCGAGCATATACGCCGCATCACCCGGGCCAAAGGCACAATGCCAAAGGGTGCAGCGTCATCGTCATAAAAATGAAACAGATCTGAAAGGAGATAAAAAATGAGATATTTTATATTTATCATACTCAGCATTCTCAGCATTCTCAGAACGGATCACCCTGTTCATGCAGCAGAAGAACAACCGGAACCGTTCACAGAAACACTGGTTTTTTCCGGGCTTGAGAATTCCGAACTGGGGCTGATGGTGGAAGAAGTCCTTACGCAGGCATACCGGGATATCGGAATCCGGGCAGAAATAAAATGGCTGCCCGGTGCAAGAGCACTGCAAATGGCAGATGAGGGCAAAGTGGACGGTGCCCAGCTGAGAGTTGCCGGTATCAGTAAAAAATTCAGGAATCTGCTTATGGTTCCCGTGCCTGTGTATGAAAGTGATATTGTTGTATTTACAAAAAAAAAGAATTTTCCGGTCAGCGGCTGGGCCGGTCTGAAACCTTACAAAATGGCAGTTCCCGAAGGTTATACCGCGATTCTGGATCATGTGACCGGATTCAACTGCTGGGTTGTCAATTACAGGCAGATGTTCCGGATGCTGGACGCAGAACGGGTGGATATTGCCATTGTGGATCGTTTCAACGGTCTGCTCACAGTCCGCAAACTGGAACTGGAGGGAATCCGCATTCTGGAACCCTCCCTTTCCCGCGTTTGTTTTTATAATTATCTGCATAAAAAACATAAGGGGATTCTGCCCCGTATCACGGCATCTCTGGAAAAAATGAGAGATGAGGGAAAGATGCAGGCAGTATGGAATACATTTGAAACAGGAGCGGCAAAGAAAAAACCATGATGCGTAAATATTACAGTTTCAGGCAGTCCCTTGCAGCGCAGCTTTTCAAAACCGTTTTCGGTCTGTATTTCATTCTGGCATTCCTTGTTACCGGTGTGCAGCTTGTTACAGAATATTATTATGTGAAAAATTCGGTTTTGAAGGAAATACGTAAACTGCCGCGGACCTTCGGCCCCGGCATATCCGCGTCCATGTGGACATACAATGAGGAACTTTTGCAGTCCGTGCTTACGGGGATGTATGAAATTCACATTGTTACAGGGATAAATGTAAAAGACAGCAAAGCCAGGGATATTTTTTCCATCGGCTCTGTTCCCGGAAAGAAAGGGAATATCCTCTGCTTTGACAAAAAAGGACATCCGGTGCCGGACGCGGAAAAGCGGTTTTCAGAATTGTTCGGATACGAATTTCCAATCATCCATACCGACTTTGACGGCATGATGCATGAAATCGGAACAGGAAGAATTTACTCGGACACCGGAATCATTTTTGAACGGGTGAAATACGGATTTTTTCTGATACTGATCAACTCGCTGATCAAAACCCTGGGGCTTTGGTGCATATTCCTGTATTTTATCCGCAGAATCCTCAAAAAACCCCTCGGGGATCTGACCGAAGCCGTTGCAAAAGTAAGCATAGAAAAACTGGAACATGAGGAAATACACATAAAGGGTATCGGAGAAAATGAACTGGGTGTTCTGATCAATGCTTTCAATGCAATGATTTATAAACTGAATTATCAGGTCAAAGATATACAGAAAGCGCGTAATGAACTGGAGCGGAAAGTGGCGGAACGCACCCGTGCACTGGAGACAAGCAATCATTTTCTGGCGAAGGCCAAAGAAAGCGCGGAAAAAGCCAACCGTGCCAAAAGCGAATTTCTGGCCAATATGAGTCATGAAATCCGGACACCCTTAAATGTGATTACCGGCATGAGCCGCCTGATCCGGGAAACGGAGCTGACCGCGCAGCAGCGGGAATATGCGGATATGGTCTGTGAATCTTCTGACATTCTCTTATCCCTTATTGAAGATATTCTGGATTTTTCCAAAATTGAGGCCGGAAAAATTGAACTGGAAAACATTGATTTTGATCTGAAGGCCCTGCTGATGAAAACAATTGCCATGCTGAGTATAAAGGCATCGGAAAAAGGGCTGCTGCTGCAGTACCGCATTCCCGAAAACATTCCCCCCTTTGTCAAAGGTGATCCGGCGCGCCTGCGTCAGGTAATCCTCAATCTGCTCAACAATGCCGTCAAATTTACGGAAAGAGGGGAAATCACCCTGGAAATTTTTTTGGAAAAAGAAACAGATCATCAGGCAATCCTCCGCTTTTCCGTCAGTGATACCGGTATCGGCATTCCCGCGGATCATCTGGACCGGCTTTTCAGACCCTTTTCCCAGGCAGATGCCTCTGTAACCCGGCAATACGGCGGAACCGGTCTCGGACTTGTCATTTCCTCCGAAATTGTTACACTCATGGGAGGTGCGATGACCGTTGAAAGCAAGGGCGGAAAAGGCTCGGTGTTTCAGTTTACCCTCTGTTTTGAAAAATCCGCAGGAATTCCGGAAGGGGATGCCCGGATGAATACCGGTTCCTATCATGCCTTTCCGGCAGAATCCGATCCGGGGGAGCTGCGGATTCTGCTGGCCGAAGACAATTTTTTTAACCAGAAACTGGCCCGGATTGTTCTGGAAAAATCCGGAATACAGCCCGATATTGTTTCCAACGGAAAAGAAGCGGCAGCGGCTCTTGGCAAAGGTGATTATGATCTTGTGCTGATGGATATACAAATGCCGGTAATGGACGGTATTACAGCCGTAAAACAGATACGGAAAGAAGGGAACCGCATTCCCGTTATCGCGCTGACTGCCAATGCCACAACTCATGATCGGGACAGATGTATGGCTGCCGGGATGAATGATTATCTCAGCAAACCCCTTGATCCGCTCAGACTCATCCGCGTGATCCGGAAACATACCCGGAAGCGGAATGAAAAAGAGACTGCTGCACCGGAAACAGCAAAAGAGAAAGTCCTTACTGCGGAAAGAATGGCTGCAGATGAAATACCGGTTTTTGATTTTCAGGAACTGGAGAAAAGACTGGGCCGGGATGAAAAACTGCTGGGAGAAATCATCAGACAGTTACCCGCGGAACTGTCCGCATACACAGAGAGATTACAGCAGGCCCTGGAAA
>JAABRU010000373.1 GCA_011390755.1 Desulfobacteraceae bacterium
TGCGGTAATTGAAAAAACCTTACCGCCCGTTTCTTAATGCACTGATTCCGAAACAGATTACAGAATTTTCAGAATCACCTGCAAAAGCACAGTGAATAAGGATTTTCAATCAGAGCAGGACACCAGCAAAAAATCAGAAAAACGGTTTTCAATCTCAGTTTTTTGCCATATCCTGAATTTACAGCAAAAAGTGAATCTGTGAATAATTCATGCTAACCCCTTTTCAAATAATCGGAGGTAAAAACAATGAAAAAAGCAATCGCATTATTTCCGGTCTTTTCCCTGTTCCTCCTTGTTACAATGATTCCGTTGGGGGGAAATGCGGAAGAACGTGCCGGTTCCCTGAGCATCAGCCCTGTGGGGGGCGCTTATATTTTTGATAATGAACAGGATATAAAAAAAGATGCCATCGGCGGAGCAGGGGTTTCCTATAATTTCGATAAAAACTGGGGCAGTGAAATTATGGTAAACTACGGACGATTCGGGCATGAATATTTTGATAGCCCGGATTGCTGCTGTAAAGAAGAAAAAGTTGACGGATATATAATGCATCTGGATGCCCTCTACCATTTTCGGCCGGAACAGAAACTGGTTCCCTATCTGGCCGCCGGAATAGGCGGTGTCGTACTGGACGGAGAGCATCTGGATAATGAATATGTCACTGTCAACTACGGAGGTGGGCTCAAATATTCCCTCAGTGACAATATTGCCCTGCGGGGAGATGCCCGTCATATCTATGATCCGGAAGATTCCAACCATAACGGTTCTGTGACTCTGGGGCTGACCTTCCAATTCGGGGGAGAAAAAAAGAAGATGCCGGAACGGACGGAAAGAACAGCAGAAACCCGGGAACAGCCCCAATTGGCTGCGGAAGAAACTGTCGGGATAGATGAATTCAGACTCGCACCGGTTAAGGATAAAATCTCCATTGACCTGAAACTTCAGTTTGATCTGGATAAGGCCGTGCTTCGTCCCGAATATCATGACAATATCCGGAAACTGGCCGAATTCATGAAATCCTATCCCCAGACCCATGCGGATATTGAAGGGCATACCTGCAATATCGGTTCTGCCCGCTACAATTTTGAACTCTCCTGGCGCAGGGCCGAAAGTGTGAAAAACTACCTGATAAAACATTTCGGGATAGAAGCCGGACGCATCCGGACTTTCGGATACGGTCTGACCCGGCCCCTTGCCGATAACAGCAGAGAAGAAGGACGCATGAAAAACCGCCGCGTCATTGTGATTGTGTCCAACGGAGCGGAAAAAGACGCAGCGGCAAAACCGGAAAAGGGAGATACTTCTTCCCGGATCCTCCGGGATATTCAGATGCGCATGGAAAAAGGTAAGTTGAATGTTGCCCTGATGGCAGACAGACGGGTGAATATTTTCAATGCTTTTCAGTTAAGAAATCCTGATCGCCTTGTGGTGGATCTGCCCGGAAAATGGTCTTACAAAGGAGAATCCCGCCGGGTAATGAACAGCGAAAGCGTGGAGAACATCCGGATCGGCAAACACCCGGACAAACTGCGGGTGGTCTTTGATCTGAAAGCGGGAAAACCGGCCTCGGCAGCTGTTAATCCGGTGTCTTACGGCCTGCTGGTGAACCTGGATGCATCGGGTGGAAGCCGGCTGAGTCTGAAATAGGAAAATAAAAAAAATTGTCGGTTATCCCCGATGATCTGAAATTCAGACCTCCTGCAAAACTAAAATCGCTCATTATAATTATTTGTTTTTATAGCTCTATAAAATTAGATCAACGAGATTTGCAGGATGTCTGTTTAAAAAACATCAGAATCATCTTGACAGGATGCACGGATTATATTAGAAGACGAACCCGTTTTTCCGGAAGAAGGAATCCGGAGAAACGGGTTCTTTTTTACAGATGCCAGTGGATCCGTTTCAATGGGCGGAGGATATCCGGCTCCCTTTTGTGGAAAAAAGAGGGGTCTGTTTTCCGGCGGAGCGGGTGTGCTGTTCCGGAGGCGCGGAGACAGCGGGTAACGCTGTAACCCTGCGGGAAAGAAGAATGTTTCCGGGCGGATGTCAGCCATGGCGAATTTTTTTTGCAAAAACGAAAAAAACGGTTGACATGGAAGGGGTGTTCCTGTATAAGTCTGCCTGTCTTTCAGGGTGCGGATTTCATCCGCCGGTACCGGAAGGGTTTTTACCGGCGGAGGG
This sequence comes from Desulfobacteraceae bacterium, assembly GCA_011390755.1. Classification (GTDB taxonomy): domain Bacteria; phylum Desulfobacterota; class Desulfobacteria; order Desulfobacterales; family Desulfococcaceae; genus JAABRU01. Next base: position 2,182 of record JAABRU010000373.1, read on the forward strand.
GAATCTGTTTTTTTTTTTTTGGTGGTTCTGAAAGTTTTCCGGAAAAAAAATGCGGGCATGGAAAAAAAGTGCTTGACACCGGAAAGGGGAAAGGGTATAAAGGCCGGGTTCGCTGCTGATGGG
>JAABRU010000085.1 GCA_011390755.1 Desulfobacteraceae bacterium
AAGGATGCGCTCACCGTAGAAAAAGGGATCTTTTTCCGGGCCGTACCCTTCGGAATCTGTATCCTGCAATTCCCTGCTCAGGACTGCTTCCATATCGGCCTCCTTCATTATGTTACAGGTTCTGCTTCAGGACTTTTCTTAACTTAATGCCATTGGGGTTCTGCCCCGTAACGAGTCACAGAGTTTCAGAAAATAAATTGCACAGGATGGCGCAGGGACGGGATAGTATATGTGTACATTCCCGACTGACAGTGCAGAGAAATTATTTTTCTGAAAGTCTGTAAAAAATTCAGCAGCATATTCCAAAAATATCATACAGACTAACAGGATTTTTCATTTTTTTCAAGAAGGGATGAAGAAGTAAGGACGGAAACCGCAGGGGGTAAGCCGGGTTGCCGGACAGACTCCCCGGATTCTCTCCCGCAAAGGCGTATTGCATAGGCTCGAAACGGGGGGATCATTGCAATTATCTTAGGGATTCCCCAAAAAATAAAATACCCGTTTTTTATCCGGTTGAGAAAAAAGATGAAACATGATAAAATTCTCTGCACTTTTCCCCGGAAGAATATTGATGGATTCGTAAAAAGTCCAAAAATCAGGTTTTGATACATATTAACACTCTGATTTTATTAATAGCGATTTTTGAAATTTGGACTTTTTACCGATTCATCAATATTGGGAGGTGGTTTGGATTTTTTATCCGGTTTACTTTTTTAACCAACAATGACAAGGAGGTCGGTTTTGAAAAAAATGTATCCGCTGTTTTTTTTGCTGGTGACGGCTGCAGTACTGCTGCCGTGTCTGTCTGCAAATGTCATGGCCGGAAAACTGCAGCAGGAACTGCTGGCGGAAAGCGCGATAGAGCAGGTGCTCCGCCGCGGCGTACTGAAAGTGGGCATGTCCACCTTTGTTCCCTGGGCAATGAAAAACAGGGACGGAGAACTTATCGGATTTGAAATTGATGTGGCGAAAAAACTGGCCGAAGATATGGGGGTAAAAGTGGAATTTGTGCCCACCAAATGGGCCGGGATCATCCCCGCGCTGCTGACAGGTAAATTTGACGTGATCATCGGCGGAATGGGCATTATGCCCCAGCGGAATCTCAAGGTGAATTTCAGCATTCCCTATGACTACTCCGGCATGTCCATTGTTGCCCATAAGGAACTTGCCAAAGGATTCAGCAAGCTGGAAGACTTTAACAGGGCAGAAGTAACCATTGCGTCCCGTCTCGGTTCCACTGCGGCAACAGCAGTCAAAAAATTTATGCCCGAAGCCACTCACCGCATGTTTGACGATGAGGCCCAGGCATATCAGGAACTGTTAAACGGAAAAGCCCATGCTGTTGTGGGGTCTGCTCCCACTCCGGCTTTTCATGCCATTAAAAATCCGGAAAAACTTTTTCTGCCCCTGCAGGAAACATTTACCAAAGAACCCATCGGTTTTGCTGTGCGCAAAGGGGATTTTGATACCCTGAATTTTTTTAATAACTGGATCACACTGCAGCATGCCGACGGATGGCTGAAAGAACGCAAAAACTACTGGTTTGAAACCAAAGACTGGGAATCTCAGCTTCAATAAACGGCAGTGAGTCAAATCTGCTGATTCGGAATCCCGGATCACCGCAGAGGGTCTGCCCTTTCTCTGCCATCTGAATTGTGTTTCATCAGCAGGTCTGACCCTGCCCGGTAAATATGTAAACAGTAAAAGCATTGAAAATCTCCAAACCCCGCATCACGGCCCTGGATATTATTCTGGGGCTTCTTTTTCTCACTGCCGCGATATATATTGCGTACAGAATCCGTGCAGATCTGCAGTATCAGTGGCAGTGGGAAAGCATTCCCCGTTATCTTTTCCGCTATGATCCGGAAAAAGAAAAATGGATTCCCAATCTGCTCATGCAGGGATTTTTCACCACCATCCGGCTGAGCATATGGGCCAGTCTGCTGGCCCTGTGTTTCGGAACAGTTATGGGTTTTTTCCGAACCGGAAAAAGTCTGTTCAAAAGACTGCTGGGCGGTACATATGTGGAACTGATCCGCAATCTTCCCCCTCTGGTGCTGGTGTTTATCTTCTATTTCTTCATCAGTGACCAGATTATGCCTTTCCTGGGGGTGGAAGACTTTATCCGCAGCCGCTCCGAATTTACTCAGCATATTCTGGGTTTTTTCTTTGCTCCTCCCCGTTTTTTCAGTACCTTCATGGCAGGTGTCATCAGTCTGGCGGTGTTTGAAGGAGCGTATATTACCGAAATTGTCCGGGCCGGAATTCAGTCTGTGGAAAAAGAACAGTGGGAAGCCTCGGCAGCGCTGGGTTTCAGCCGCTGGCAGCAGATGAGGCATATTATTCTGCCCCAGGCCCTGCAGCGGATTCTTCCGGCCCTGGCCGGACAGTTTATTTCTGTAATCAAAGATTCTTCTATTGTATCGGTTATTTCCATCCAGGAACTGACCTTCCAGGGGATGGAACTGGTGGCATCCACTTATCTGACCTTTGAAATCTGGATTACCGTAACCGTTCTTTATCTTGTGCTGACCCTTACCTGCTCTCTGATTGTGGAAAGACTGGAACTGCGGATGCGTATGGAAAAATGAATGCGGATTTTTTTTGCATACAGTGCACTGTTTCCCTTAAAATTGTGCAGGTATTTCGGAGCAGAACATCCGAATGCCGGGTTACACTTCGCTAACCCGACCTGTGCAGTTTTAAATGAAACAGAGCAATAGTGCTCTGTCAAATTTGAAATCATGGGTTAAAACACCGTATTTTTTCCAAAAATTCAGATGTTTCAGTGCAACTGAAGTCACAGATTCAAAGTTGACAATGCAATAGTATCCTGTCAGCCTTTTACATGGATGGTGACATTATTTTCTGCAGGGTGTATTGCATAGGACCTGAAAGCCGCTTATACCGGGCTACACCCTTAGTTCTGTACGGGGAACCCGGCAGTTATAATTTGACAGAACCCTAATGCGCCTCGGCCCAGTTCTGTCCGGAATCCATGTTCACTTTCAGGGGAACGGTAAGTTCCGGCCAGACATTTTCCATAATATTCCGGATCAGTTCACTCACGGTTTCCAGTTCTTCGGGCGGAACTTCAAAAACCAGTTCATCGTGTACGGTCAGCAGCATGGCTGTCCGGAATTTCTGTTTTTTCAGCTCCGCATGGACACGGATCATGGCCAGTTTGATGAGATCCGCGGCTGTTCCCTGTATGGGTGTATTGACGGCTGTGCGTTCGGCAAATGCTTTGAGATTCCGGTTGCTGCTGCCGATTTCCGGCAGCAGGCGGATACGACCCAGCAGGGTGGCGGTTTTTCCTTTTTCCCGCGCTTCTTCTATGGTGCGGTCAATATAGTTTTTTACCCCTTTGTAACGGGCAAAATAATGCTCAATATAGGTCTGGGCCATTTTGCGGCTGATCCCCAGGTCTTTGGACAGACTGTAGGCCCCCATGCCGTAGATAATGCCGAAATTGATGGTTTTGGCCTGCCGCCGCAGATCCGGGGTAATCATTTCCGGAAAAACCTGAAACACTTCCGCTGCTGTGCGGGTGTGGATGTCTTCTTCTTCGAGAAAAGCCCTGATGAGAATTTCATCCCCGGAGTAATGGGCCAGCAGACGCAGTTCTATCTGGGAATAATCTGCTGCCAGCAGGGTCCGGTCTTCCTGCGGAATAAAAGTCCGGCGGATTTCCATACCCTCTTCTGTGCGGATAGGGATATTCTGGAGATTGGGTTCGGAACTGCTCAGCCGTCCTGTGGCTGTGACCGTCTGGTTGTATGAGGTGTGAATCCGTCCGCTTTCCGGATGAACGAGTTCCAGCAGGGCATCCGCATAGGTGGACTTGAGTTTGCTCAGGCTCCGGTGCCGCAGTATCAGGGCAGGGAGTTCATGCTTTTCCGCCAGGGTTGTCAGTACTTCCACATCCGTGGAATAAGCGGTTTTCTTTTTGGTTTTTTTCTGCACCGGCAGTTTCAGTTTTTCAAACAGGATTGCACCCAGCTGCTGCGGGGAATTGATATTGAATTCTTCCCCGGCCCCGCGGTAAATCTCTGTTTCCAGCAGACCGAGCTGCTGTTCAAAAGATTTTGACAGATCGCGCAGCCTTTCCCTGTCCACGCAGATACCCCGCATTTCCATATCTTTGAGCACAGGAATCAGCGGAACCTCCACTTCTTTCATGAGATCTGTCAGGCCGATTTCAGCCAGCTTTTTTTGCAGCACATGGTGGGCCGTCAGGGTAATATCCGCATCCTCACACGCGTAGGGTACGGCATTTTCTATCAGCACCTGATTGAAAGTGAGCATGTTTTTCCCTTTACCGGCCACATCACCGAATGCGGTGGTTTTATACCCCAGAAAATCCATGGCTATGCGATCCAGATTATGGGCCCGTTTGCCGGGATCCAGCAGATAGGAGGCCAGCATGGTGTCAGATATCACCCCCCGCAGATCGGCTCCGTGCCGGTTGAGGACCATCCAGTCATATTTGATATTCTGCCCCACTTTTCCGATGGCAGGATTTTCCAGTACCCCTTTCAGGGCAGTCAGTACTTTTTCCACGGGGAGCTGTTCGGGTGCGCCGATATAATCATGCGCGCAGGGAATATAAAAGGCTTCATCTTTTTTTAGAGAAAAAGAAAGTCCCACCAGCCGGGCCTGCATAGGATCTGCCGATGTTGTTTCTGTGTCCAGGGCAAAAATATCCGCTTTTTCCAGTAGCGTGACAAGAGCCGAAAGCGCGGATTCATCCAGAACCGCAGTATATTTTTTCTCCGCTGCCGCGGGCTTTTCTGTAAATATATCCTGGAACTGCCGGAATTCCAGTTCTTTGAATAAACCGGAAAGCACGGCTGCGTCCGCTTCCTGCAGCCGGAAGGTATCCGGATCAAAATGCACGGGCGCATCCGTGCGGATGGTCACCAAATCCCGGCAGAGCATAGCCTGCTCTTTGTACTGTAAAAGATTTTCCTTCTGTTTCTTTTTGCTGATGTTTTCCAGCTGTTCGTAAAGTTTGTCCAGACTGCCGTAGGTTTTTATCAGGGAAAGCGCGGTTTTCTGACCGATGCCGGGCACACCCGGAATATTGTCGGATGTGTCTCCCCACAGGGCCATGACATCTGTCATCTGCTCCGGTTCTATTCCCATTTCTTTGCGCACCGCAGCAGGCGTTTTTACTTTGTCTTTCATGGTATCCCAAAGGGAAATATTTTCTGTAAGCAGTTGGATAAAATCCTTATCACCCGTTACCAGTACCACGGAAAATCCTTCGGACCGGGCCTGACGCGCCAAAGTTCCCATAAGATCGTCTGCCTCATATCCCTGTACCGAGAGCAGAGGAATCCGGTACCCTTCCACAATCTGCCTGATATAGGGTAACTGCATGGCCAGTTCTTCGGGCATGGGAGGGCGGTTGGCTTTGTATTCCGCATACAGTTCATGACGGAAGGTCGGGCCTTTCATATCAAACAGAACAGCCAGATACGCGGGATTTTTTTCTTCCATCAGTTTTGTCAGCATCTTGCAGAAACCGAAAACAGCATTGGTGGGAAGTCCTTTGGAGTTTTGCAGGCCCGAGCGGATGGCATGATAGGCCCGGTACACATAGGAACTGCCGTCAATGAGGTACAGTGTTTTTTCTTCTGTGGAATGTGATGTCATGGATTTGTTTCCTTTTTTTGGAGAATCCCTGAAACAGACAAAAAAAGCACCTGATAATCCAGGTGCTTTTTTTGTTTGTTACAGAGAAACAAAGGGACATTATTTTTTCCTGCGCTGATGCCGCGTACGGGCAAGCAGCTTTCGGTGTTTATGCTTTCTCATCTTTTTTCTCCGTTTCTTAATCACACTGCCCAACCAATCACCCCCTTCTGCAATATGGAATAAAGATTAATTTATAATATTAGCATTATCAATCTGTATTTGTCTATAATTTTCTCCGTATTTCCGCAAAATCTTTCGATCCCTGCTTTTTTCCCGTTCCGGATACAAATACCTGTGGCTTCTTGCTGATTTGTCCCTTATAAAATATCCCTGCATCAAAGTCAGGACGAGGAACTGCTTTTCGGGCCGGATTTGAGGAATGCGGTAGGGGTATTTTCCGTAACATATCTGATAATCCCTTTTACAATGGCATTGCAGAGATGCTCCTGGTATTCTGCGGTCATGAGGCGTTTGCATTCTCTTTTATTGCTGATAAAAGAGGTTTCCACAAGAATGGAGGGCATCTGCGCACCCAAAAGCACATAAAAGGGAGCCTGTTTGACCCCCTTGTTTTTGATATTACTGTATTTCGTTTTCAATCCGCCGTACATGGCCGTCTGCACCTGACCGGCCAGTTTACTGGATTCATTGATTTTGGCATTTTTCATCAAATCATTGAGTATGGCCTGAAGATCACTGATATTTTTTCTGGATGTCGCATTTTCACGGGCCGCAACCAGAATGGCATCATCATCTGTGGCAAGGTTGAGGAAATAGGTTTCAATACCGTAGGCTCTGCGGTTTTGGGCAGCATTGCAGTGGATGGAGACAAAAAGATCCGCATTTTGGGTATTGGCTATGGCCGTGCGTTCTTCCAAAGTCAGGTAACGGTCCGTACTGCGGGTCATGATGACTTCACAGCCCAGCTGGTGCCGGATTTTTTTTGCCAGTCGTCTGCCAATCTGCAATACAATATCTTTTTCATAAACGCCTTTTATCGCTCCCGGTGCGCCCACATCATGACCGCCGTGGCCCGGATCTATGACGATCCGGCGAACCCCCAAAGCCAGTTGTCTTGCCAGATCATGGGGGGTGACTTTTGTATTTTTGTCCAATGCTGCATAATTGGGGGATTCATTCTCCCGGGTTTTCGGCAGTGGGGGCTGCGGAACCGGAATCTGTCTGGGTTTTGCAGCGGCGATACTGGCATCCTGCCCCCATACGTCAATTATGGTGCGGAAAGGATTTTTCAGGGAAAATATTTTATAAGACTGAAAAGATTTGATATCAATGACTACCCGGACCGAATCCAGCGTATGCTGGGCAGCCCTGGCCCCCAGCAGCAGATCATCATCAATGGGAATGGCCTTCTGCACACTTTTTCCCAGACGGCTGTTATCAAAATCAATATACAGTCGCTGGGGTTTGTTTTTGAATGAATCCAGCAGTTCATGCTGAAATTCCGTATCCCTGTCCCCGTCCACAACAATACGGGTATAATTGGGATTGGACCAGAAACGCAGACCGCTGACCACGGTAGGTTCTGCAGAATAAAATTTTGCTTTGCGGGAAGGCCGTGCTTTTTCTTCTTTTCTGCTTTTCTCCGGTCTGCTTTTCTCCGGTTTCAGAGCTGTTTTTCTTTCTTTTATCAGTTCTGCGATTTCATCAGATACTTCTTCCTTTATAGCCTGCTTATAATCCGCCTTGGATACGGCAAAGATTTTTTTCCGTTTTTTGTGGGGAATATTTTTCGGTGCGGTTTCGTTATCTTCTGTTTCACTGTCAATGCGTTTTTCGGTTTTGGCTTTTACATGGGGAATATTTCCCTTCCGCCGATCTGCGGTCTGCACGGGTTTATTTTTTTCAACGGGATATTTTTGTAAATATATTTCCGCTTTTTTCCGGTAATCACTGCCGGGAAAACGTTTGACAATACGGTTAAAATGATCCAGTGCCTCCCGTTTATCCGAGGTCTTGCCGGATCGGGCATAGAGGTCCATATAGAGTTTTCCGGCCATATAAAGACTGGCCGGGGCCAGATTGCCGGACGGAGCACTTTTATACGCGGATTCAAATTTATCAATACAGACAATCCAGTGATCCCGGTACTGCAGACGTTTTTCATCTTTCAGAAAGTTGTTGCAGAAAACTTCGGCACTGTAGAACTGCTGCCCGGCTGTGGCGGCCTCTGATTCGGACCAGAGCAGAGGAATACAAAATATAAACAGAATAATAAATAGCTTGCTTGCTTTTTCTTTCATGGATACACACTCATTAAAAATTTGTCAGACCCCGATTTCCTGCACAGCACCACGCTGCCATAAGTTCACCGTATTTCTCCCAGTAGGGTTTTAATCGGTCATATATTTTTCCTGCTGTTTGCTGACTATGAAAATTATTATAAAATAAATCCGCCACAGCATCAAGGATATTATTTTCCATCCCTGCTGCCATTAAAGGGATTAATTATTGTAAGTTGCTGTATGGTAAAATTATTCTGCATATCTTCTGAAATAAGAATGTCAGCATTGGCATGTAATGCACTTGCCAGAATATGACTATCCCAAAAAGAAAAATTATGATGCTCCCTGATTACAGATGCTTTATGAATTATTTCTTTATTAATTTCTATAACATGATATCGTTCATAAAAATTCCCGATAAGATGCTGAATATCTTTTTCTGAAAAATGCGCTTTTCTGATAAGGTTAATACACACTTCATTGATGACCTGAGTGCTGATAATAATATCATCACGTTGAATCAGGGAACGGGAAATATTTGATTTGTTGATATCCTGAGATATTATGAAACTGTAAAGCCATATATTGGAGTCAATAAAACAGACTCTCCCATCTGATTTATCTATCATATATTTCTTCTCTTGTAAGAGGTTTAAAATCTGCAAGTTCAAGAGGTGATTTCAATAATCTTCCGATTATATCATGGGATTTATCCGCCTTATCTTCGCTCAGTATAATCACTTTCACATTTTCCTTCACACTGTCTCTGAACCTGTGTGGAATTATGATAAGCCCGTCTTTTATCTTTGCCTTAAATTCAACAGCATACATATCTGCCTCCTGCACAAGCCTTCGGCATTTTAAAAAAAATATTTATATTTCAAATGGATAAATCAAACATAATTAATTTGAACTTATCTTCCGCTGCAATTCATGAAGCATATTCAGGGCTTCAAGAGGTGTCATGTTTGAAATATCCAGTTGCCCGATTTTTTCTGTCAGATAATTTTCGGGTTCAAATAAGGTCATCTGCACGGGCTTTTTCCCGAAATTTTCTTTGTCCTCAGATATTTTTTCGGAGATTTTCTCCGGAATACCTGCCGGGAAATGATTCCCGTTTGCCCTGTTCTCCACTTTTTCCAGTATCTTTTTGGCTCTTTGGATTACCCTGTCGGGAATTCCGGCCAGTCGGGCCACCTGTATGCCGTAGCTGCGGTTTGTGCCGCCTTCCACGAGTTTCCGCAGAAAGATAATTTCATCATTGATTTCCTTTACCGCAATATTGTAATTTTTTATACGTTTTTTTTCAAGAGCCAGTTCCGTTAGTTCATGATAATGGGTGGCAAAAAGGGTTTTTACCCCTTTTTTCTTCAGATCATGGAGATATTCCGCAACAGCCCAGGCAATGCTCATGCCGTCAAAGGTGCTGGTTCCCCTGCCGATTTCATCCAGAATCACCAGACTGTCCGGCCCGGCATTGTTGAGAATATTGGCGGTTTCCTGCATTTCCACCATAAAGGTACTTTGTCCCTGGGAAAGATTGTCCAGCGCGCCCACACGGGTGAAAATCCGGTCGGTGATGCTGATCCCGGCTTTGGCAGCCGGTACAAAGGACCCCATCTGGGCCATGAGGGTGACAAGGGCCGTCTGCCGCAGCACAGTGGATTTTCCGGCCATATTGGGACCGGTGATAATCAGCACCTGGTTTTCCGCATTGTCCATCCGCACGGTATTGGGAACAAAACGCTCCGCCGTAATCATTTTTTCAATCACGGGATGCCTGCCCTCTTCCATGAAGAGAAGACCGTCTGTCCGGATTTCCGGACGGTGATAGAGATTCTGCTCGGCAATATGGGTCAGGTTCAGCAGGCAGTCCAGTCTGGCAATAAAGGCCGCGGCCGCATGGATTTCCGGATGATGTTTCCGGACTTCCTCCCGGATTTCATTGAAAAGCTCATATTCCAGCGTTGCCCGGCGATCCTCGGCATTCAGGACTTTGCTTTCAAAATTTTTCAGGTCTTCGGTGATATAACGCTCGGCATTCACCAGTGTCTGTTTCCGGATATAATGGGCAGGAACTTTTTCAGAATGGGTGCGGGGAATTTCAAGATAATAGCCGAAAACTTTGTTAAAGCGCACTTTGATGGAATTGATACCGGTGGTCTCTCTTTCCTGTGCTTCCAGACGTGCCAGCCAGGTCTTACCATCTTTGCTGATATTTATCAACTCATCCAGTTCGGCATGATAGCCTTTTTTGATAATGCCGCCTTCGCTGATGGTCGGCGGCGCATCTTCCCGGATGGATTTTTCAATGAGTTCTGCTAATTCAGAGAGCGGCAGCAGGTCTTCTGCCCACTCAAAAAGCGGAGCTTTCAGAATGGAAATGTTTTCGGCGATTTCCGGCAGAATCTGAAGTGATTTTTTCAGAGCCGTCATATCCCGTGCATTGGCATGACCCATGAGAATCCGGCTTCCCAGGCGTTCCAGATCATATACGGATTTCAGGTCTTCCCGCACTGTCCGAACCGTTCCCATATGTTCCAGGGCTTCGGCCACCGCATCCAGGCGGGCTTCAATTTCCTTTTTCTCCAGCAGGGGATAGCGCAGCCATCTTTTCAGCAGTCGTCCGCCCATGGATGTTACGGTCAGATCCATGACTTCCAGCAGAGTGCCCTGCCGGTTTCCGTTTCTCAGATTTGCCAGCAGTTCCAGATTCCGGCAGGTGGCATCGTCCAGGGAAAGATACTGATCCAGCCGGTAACTTTCCAGGCCCGAAAGATGTTCGATTTTCTGCTTCTGGGTTTCACTTACATAATAGAGAATCGCCCCTGCCGCGCCCGTGGCGGCTTTGAGATGCTCGCAGCCGAAGCCTTCCAGGGAAAGGGTTTTAAACTGTCCGGTCAGTCTTTCCCTTGCATCCCCATAGTCGAAATACCGGTCTTTCAGCCAGGACAGGGCCTTTTGGGATACGGTTTCCACAATGGCTTTGCAGAAAAAATCATTCTGAAAGGATTCCGGCAGCAGCACCTCGCTGGGAGAAATACGAAGGATTTCCTCTATTACCGTGTCACGGTTTTCAGACTCGGCCACCCGGAAAGTCCCGGTGGAAATATCCAGGCAGGAAATACCGTAAGTGTTTTTGTGTTTTGCCAGAGCAAGGATGTAATTTTCGCTTTTGGCATCCAGGAATTCGTTTTCAATAATCATGCCAGGCGTAATGACCCGGACCACTTCCCGTTTCACCAGTCCTTTGGCCTGTGAGGGATCTTCCACCTGGTCACAGATGGCCACCTTCATGCCTTTGGCAATGATTTTGGCAATATAGCCCTGCACAGCCCGGTAAGGTACGCCGCACATGGGAATGGGTTTGTCATCATTTTTATTCCGGGCCGTGAGGGTGATTTCCAGAATGCGGGAGGCCACTCTGGCATCCTCAAAAAACATTTCATAGAAATCCCCCATTCGGTAAAAAAGCAGGGCATCGGGATACTGCTTTTTTACGGACAGGTACTGCCGGATCATGGGGGTGGTATTGGGGGTGATGTTTTCGCTCATTTTATCTGAATTCATTTAACCATCGGATCTGATTTTTCATGTCAGGTACAGACAGGGAATTCAACAGGCGTAATAACCGGTTCAATAAAATTCCGATCGCTTCTTCTGTCGTAAGAAGGATTCCCCAGTGTATTCTGTTTTCTTTACGGAATTCCTCATCCAGAACAATAAAATCACTGAAATTACAGGTAACAAACACTCTTTGTTCTGAAGCCGCCAGAATCAGTTGTTCCCTGTCATTCCGGGACAACATTTTTCTTTCCTGGGATGAAATCACATCAAAACCGTATCTGCGAAGCTGAACAGCTATTCTCGGTGACAGATGTTCATCCAGGTAAAGTCTGGGTACATCATGCTGCGGCATTCATTTCATTCCTGTAATCAAAGCTGTTTTTCTCTCTTACCCTGTCTATTTCTTCCCGATTGTCATGGTAATAGGCCAGTGCGCTGAAAATCTGTGACGGCATCAGATAATGCCATTCTGCAAGCATTTCCTCAACGGACATTCCCAGTTTATAATAGTAACCCACAATATGCCATACAGCAATACGGGTATTTTCAATTACGGCTTCTCCTCCGCAGACACCCTTTGTCCTGGTAATATGCGGATACGCGGTTTTTATTGTTTTCATAAACTGACTCCTCAGATCATTCAGGCTGCCTTTCTTTGCTGATTTTCGGCATCCTTAATCTTTTCCCCATATTTCTCACAAAAAAAACGGATACATTCCGGAGCAATATCAATTGCTTTTTCGTCATATTCCCCGTTTTCAGGGTTCAGCCATATCAGGGTATAGTCCCCTTTTACGAGATGAAATCTTCTTTTATCCCGCAAAGGCAGTAAGGCTTTACCCGGATTTTCTTCCATAATAAGGGGATAAAAATCCAGTTCATAAATTGTTACATCCAAATCTTCTTCAAACCATAATCTCAGTCTGTAATCCTGTATATGCTCTGCTTTTAACAAACCTCTTTCCAGTCTGTTTCTCCAGTTGGATTCATTTTGCGCATATTCTGACCATTTTTTCCATTTCATATTATCATTATCCTATAATGGAAATTATTTCATTATTTATTGCTTTTTCCCATTGTTCCAGCAATTCCTTTTTCATGCACTTCCACCCATACTTCTACCAGTTTCTTTAGTTTTGCCGGAAGTTCCTTTCCCGGCCTCATCCATCTTTTTGCTCTGATGTCATAGCGGTAACTTCTGAAATCATTCTGATATTTCACATGAACATGCGGCGGTGCACGGTCGTTGTAATTCATCAGAATAATGAGGTAACCCTTTTTAAAGGGATGGGAGACAGGCGGCATTTTATCCCTTCCTCCCCTGCACCGGCACCACCTCAATATCCCCCCACATCCCGATTTTGTCTCCTATTATGACCACAAGACCACTGAGTCCGTCAATCTTTTTTGCAAATTCGATAGCATTCCGGATATGGGATTCGGATTTTACATGGTTCCCGATGGCAGTGGCCGCGGCATCCGCGAGCGCGCAGGAACCGGATACCGCGCATACGGCATCGGCTTTGCCCAGGCTGAGGGAATGTCCCACGGTCCCCGACGAGGTGCATACGGCCTGCGCTTTTTCCACCGCATTGATCCGAAGTCCCACCTTCAGGCTCAGGGGGGATTGGGCTGCGTAGATGGCCAGGGTCATGGGGGTGCCGGTTTTCAGAAAAATATCCCCCCCGTTTTCCACAATCACTTCCGGGGAGTGCTTCAGCAGTTCCCGTCCCACATATTCCGCCACAGTTCCGGCCACTGCGGCCATAGGGCCGACCCCGGCTTTTTTTCCGGCTTCCGCCATATCCCGGATAATAGCCGGGGCCGGGCCGCTGATATGCCAGGGTTTCAGGGTCCGGGCAAATTCCGGGTTGGCAGAGATGTAATTTTCAATATAGCCCCTGTATTGCAGAAGCAGTTCCCCTGCCAGTTTTTCCAAAGGCGGATCGGTATGAACACAGAGATCGCTTTCCTTTACCGTCACCCGGTAAAAAGACCGCTTTCCCCGGTTCATCAGATTCCGGTATGTGCGCTGTTCGTGTTTCAAATTTACATCACCGTTGCCAATACATCCATCGCCTGTGTCAGCAGCATGGCGGATTGTTCCTAAAAAATTAAAATATCCCGTTACCAGGCTGTGCCGCAATGGCGTTAAGTTAAGCGGAACGGAGTGCCGAACTTACAGTTTGGCACTCTGAAATAATTCGGAAAAACTTGTCAAACTGTAAGTTTGACACTCCAAAAAATCCCTAATTTAATGCCATTGAGGCTCTGCCGGGTAATGCGGTTTTCAGATGCTCTCCCTCCGGCAATGAGAGGCAGAGCCTCTTCCCATGCGTTACGAGGCGGAGCCTCGTAACGAGTTCGCAAATCCTGTGAATCCGGGTTCACTTTTGGTAATGAAAACGACAGGCAATAATGATGACTTCATCTTCTGAGGCACTGTAAACCAGACGATGTTCAGAATTTATACGTCTTGACCAATATCCTGAAAAATCAGATTTCAATGCTTCCGGTTTAACAATACCATCGAAAGGGTTTCTCAGGACATCTTTTATCAAAGCATTAATTCTTTTCAACAGTTTTCGATCATTATCCTGAAACCAAAGATAATCCTTCCATGCAGATTCAGTAAAAACAAGTCTCATATTTCAGCAAGTACCCTTTCTGCCGTCTTTCCTGTTTCTGCTTCGCTTATTGATTTTCGCAAATGTTCAGCATTGGCGGGATTTGATAAAAGATATAATGTTTCCTGCCATGAAGTAAATTCATCATAAGATATCAGCACTGCTTTCTGTCCTTTATCATTGCAAATGATAGTCGGATCAGCATTAGCAATAACATTGGAGATTAACTGCTCCAAATCTTTTTCTGCCTGGGTGACGGTTATTGCATTCATCACATAATTCCTTTCCCAATAATTGAAAAAACATGCAGAATTCTCTTAATCCCCTATAATCACTGTTCAGACAGGTATAAATCCGCTTACATTGTCCGAACCGCAGATTATCCTGATGAATATGATAACGCAGATGGAAATATCATGGTTTATCCGGCTTATCATGATTATCTGCGGTCAATAATCCGGGTACATCCGGAAAATCCGGATTCAGATGTTTATTCTCTTTCCTATGAATTTCAATGTCATTGTTCTCTTTCCTATGAATTTCAATGTCATTGACGTAAGCAGAGTATTCCCCTCCCCCGGTGGGAGGGGAGTCTTAAGTCAATGACATTGATATGAATTTATCACATAATCCGGAAACAGGTTCTTCAGCTTTTTATCAAAGCTGAACAGATACTCCGCATGATGCTTTTGGGCCTGTTCCACGATAATCAGATCTGCAAAATCCCCTTTGTTTTTATACTGACTCACTGCATTGTTTACAGTAAGCGCATCCGGCAGATAATACGCAGGAATATTTGCAATTCTGTCTAAAAAATCTGCAATTTCCTTCCTGCTGCAATGATAAACAGATTCCAGTACCCATACTGTTTCTACCAGAACTTCGGTCAGAATCAGAATTTTCTCTCCGTCTGATTCTGCCTTTTGTATAACAGATTGAACGGTTTTCGCCTGTTCCATATCATCCTCGGCAAGAAGACGTACCAAAGCATTTGTGTCAAGAGCAATCACTGTTTTCTTCTTTCCCGGATAACGGTTTCCATTTCTTCAATGCTTACCGGTTCTGATCTTCTGCGGTGTCTGAAAATTCCGAAAAGCTCGGAAGCAGAAAGGGTTTGTTGCTTTCTGCTGTTTTTTTGGTCTATTATATTTACTTCCAGAAAAATTTTCCGGTCTGTGATATGATGCAGTTCACCGGAATAAGGAATCAGAATCCCTTTTTCGGTTCTGAATGCTTCCACTTTCATTCTGCACTCCTTTTCTTCGTCTGTCTGAATGAACCCGAATTGAAAAAATCCCGGTACATCCGCAAATCCTGTGAATCCGGGTTCAGACAGGCCGGTAAAAAGACCGTTTTCCCCGGTTCATCAGATTCCGGTATGTGTACTGTTCGTGTTTCAAATTTAGAAACTGTTTTCAAAATCGGAGTGCAAAAATAAGCGGAGCGTTTTTTGCCGTTCTGCGAAAAACCGGTCTCCGGCCTTTATTTTCGCACTCCTTTTTTTCCGGAATATGAGAATCCGTTGATATTTTAGAAACAGCTTCTTACACCACCGCTGCCAGCACATCCATCGCCTGTGTCAGCAGATTCATATCGGCCTGCGTCCCCATATGCCCGATTCGGAAAATTTTCCCGTCCAGGGGGCCGTAACTTCCGGCCACGGCCAGACCTTTTTCCCGAAGTGCGGCATCCAGTTCCCGGAAGGTGAATTTTTCCGGAATATTCACCGCGCTTACAGTGGGGGACTGCACCGCATCCGGGGCAGGAAAAAGGGTCAGTCCCATTTCTTTCAACCGTTTCCGGCAGTAGGCGGCGGCTTTTTCATGGCGTGCATAGCTGTTTTCCAGTCCTTCTTTTAAGAGCAGTTCCGCCGCGGTATTCAGAACGGCCATGCCCTGCCAGTAGGGGGTATAGGGGAAATAGAATTTTTCCTGGGCTGTGCGGAAGGGCTGCAGGGCATCATAGCCGGTATATCCGGTTTCCTCAATCATCTCCCATGCTTTGGGACTCACGGAAAGAAAGGCCATGCAGGGCGGAGCGGAAAGGCATTTCTGGGAACCGCCCAGGGCCAGGTCAATCTCCCATTCATCCGCCAGCACGGGCGCACCGCCCGCGCTGGCCACCACATCGGCATAGAGCAGGGGAACGGCATACTGTTTTTTAAGTTTTCCAAGACCGGCAAGGGGATTGAGGGTTCCGGAGGGGGTTTCACAATGGACGACCGTAATCATTTTGGGTCTGAATTCCGCAATGTTTTTTTCAATCTCTCCCAAATCCCCGATGGTCTCATCATATCCGAAACCCACTGTGCGGACTTCGGCCCCTGCGGACTTTGCCATTTCCCCGATACCGTATCCGAAAACGCCCGTAGCCACGGCAAGCACACGGTCGCCGGGCTTCAGGCAGCTTTTCAGGGCCGTCCATAGGGCCAGCATTCCTTCGCCGGTCTGGATAACTACCTGATTTTCGGTTCCCAGTATTTTTTTCAGATTATTTTCTGTTTTATTATAGAGTTCCAGAAATTCGGGTTCCATATCCGGGGAAGCGTAATTGACTTCATAGGCTTTTAACACTGCTTCCGGCACTTTTACCGGGCCGGGAATCATGGGGATGGGGTAGGTTTTCACTGTCTTATCTCCTTGCTGTCTGTATTTATATGAAAATTATGAATTATGAATTCACTGTACAGGACAAAAAATAACATACTTATATTATTGATTTTTATACGAATCCCTGCACGAAATATTATTAAAATCAGCCACGAATGACACGAATCTGCACGAATCGCACAGACTGCAATTCGTGTAATTCGTGTAATTCGTGTAATTCGTGTAATTCGTGTAATTCGTGGCTGCAATATTAAATCTTCTGAGCAATGGCACAGATTAACTATTTAATATTAATAAATTTTTTGAAATCGTAAATAAATTTTGTCCTGTACAGTGTTATGAATTATAAATTATGAATGATTACAGTCAGAAGTATTCCGATATTTTCATGCTTCTTTGTGAATGTAAATCATGGACGTTTATATAAATAAGGATCAGGGACTCAGTCGAAAACCCTGATTTCTTCCCTGAATCCTATTCCCCAATCCCCTGCTAAAAAACATAATAATCCGGTCGCATTTCTTCAGGAATCTGGCGCAGAAAATAATTATCCGTCATACCGGCCATGAAATCCCTGACGATTTCCGCATCCGAATGGGTTTCCGTATAGTTTGCGGACATATCCGCCAGAAAACCGGTGAAGATGACCGAATCCCGGTTTTTCTTTTCAATATCTTCCAGGTACTGACTGAAAAGAATCTGAAAGAGTCTGCGTACCGTTTCCGTATGTTTTTTGATTTTCGGATTCAGATAAATCCGCTCGTAATTGAATTTTTTCAACGCGCTCAGGGCATGGAAAACTTCCGCACCGAACGCGATAAAAGGCTCCTGAAAACTGTTTCTGATAATATCCGTGACCAGATTGTACACAATCTGGCCGTTGGAATTTCCCAGAACCCTCACACTTTCCCGCGGCAGTTCCTCCCGGCGGATCAGTCCCAGGCGGATGGCATCCTCTATATCCCGACCGATATAGGCCAGGGTATCGGAAAAACGCACCGCACAGCCTTCCATGCTCATGGGGATCAGTTTTTTCAGGGGGTTTTCTTTCTTTTCCCGGATTTCATTGTCCAGTACTGCAAAATCTTTCTGCTGCTCCGGCTGCAGTATCCGCTCAGATACCTCACCGTCATGACAGAGAATGCCGTCCAACGTCTGGAGACAGAGATTCCAGCCCTTGCCTTTGCGTTCCACCTTATCCAGAAACTGCACACTCTGCACATTATGGCAGAAATGACCGATGCCTGCAATGCGGCAGAGTTCCGAGAGAAACTGTTCCCCTTCATGGCCGAAAGGCGAATGACCGATATCATGACCCAGGGCCACGGCTTCGGTCAGGTCTTCATTGAGTCCCAGAAAACGGCCGATGGTCCGGGCGATTTTGGAAACCAGTTGCACATGCAAAACCCGGTGGGTGATATGGTCGTTCCGGACAAGGTAAAAAACCTGTGTTTTGTCTATATAACGGGTATAGGCCAGGGAGTGCAGCACCCGGTCCGCATCCATGGAAAAAGCCTGACGGTATCCCGGAAATGCTTCAGGGGAACGCCGGATTCCCTTCTGACTGAATGCGGCCAGGGGGGACAGATATACGGTTTCCCGCTGATTCAGGGCCGCCTGTATCATTTCAGGGATGCCCGGTTCATCATTTACAATCATCAGATTTCCCTCTTTTCAATCAGTTCTTCCATGAGCCGGGTATAATCAATTCCCGCGGCACGGAATCCCTCTTTGCCGTATTTCATGTTGGCTTCCAGTACATATAATCTGTTCTTATGAATACAGATGTCAATCCCCACATCATTCCAGCCGCAGGAACGGGCCGTATGCAGGGCAAGATCAAGGGCCTCCTGCGGAACCGGGGCAAGGTCGGCTTTTCCCCCGACCGATATATTGCTGCGGAATTCTCCCGGTGCGGCCACCCGCCAGTAGGCATGAACCACCCGGTTTCCGATCACCACGGCCCGGATGTCCCGGTCAATGGGCAGATATTCCTGGATATAGGCTGTTTTTGTCTGCAGGGCATACGCGGATAATTCTTCAGGATTCCGGATCAGAAAAACACCGCGCCCCATTGCCGATCCTCTGGGAATTTTGGCGATGAAGGGATAATCAAAATGGGCGGGGATTTTATTTTTCCACCTGTTCCCGTAAAATACCTTTGTCCGGGGATGGGGAATATCCAGCAGTGAAAACAGGGCCGTCTGTTTAATCTTATCCTGTACGCATTTGTAGGTATGGTAACTGGGGAAAATCTGTTTCCCCATTGCATCAAAAAGGTCGGCGTAAAAAACACTGGGATAATAGATTTTATCCGCATTCCGGATCAGTCCGGCCTCTTCTGCTGTGTACGCGGAAAAATCGGTGCGCACTCCCAGGCAGATGACATTTCTGCAATCCCGGAGCCGCCTTTCCAGAGCAATGACTTTTTTCTGTATCATACAAAGGCTTTCAGGAACAGGTTTTGTTTACTCATTTTCCTGCTTTCATGGAAATTTCCCGCACTTTCTGAAAACGGCTGACCAGATAATAATATTCGGTTTCCACTTTCATCAGTGCAGTGGAGGGTTCACCAAGAAAATTTTTCAGATCCGGAACCTTCGACAGGAAAATTTCTCTGAAAACCGCCCTTTCTCCGGCCATTACCCGAAAAGCTTTTCCCACGGCGGTTACGGCCGCGGCATTCTGTAAATCCGAGGGACTGTTATTCCGGTTGTCAATAAGAAGGGATACATGGGGATTTTCTTCCATATTACGGTATTTGCGCGTAAAGCGGTCTGTGGCAAAAAGCAGATAGCGCAGATCTTCTGTTGCACAGAAAGCCACCAGACTGGTATAGGGATATCCATGCTCCCCTGCACTGGCAAGCACTGCCAGCAACTGGGATGAAAATATCCGCTGTATTTCCCCTTTCCATACTGTTTCTTTCGGTTCCGGTTTCAATCTGTCCTCCTTATTATTCTGATATTGGGAATTCGTACAGTATCTTCCGCTTACACAGTCCTGCCAATCAAACGGGTTTCTTTTTCCCTGATTTCCTTCAGTATATCCTGAAAGTCCTGCAATGATTTTATAACCGCGGTTACATCATATTTGGCAGTTTCTCTGCGCAGAATTTCACTGTAACGGGCCAGACGGGGATACGGATAATTTTCAGCAAGAATCCCCAACTGTTCGGCAAATGTTTTTACATCATCCATAATAATGACTTCATTGATTTCCTCCCATCGGGGCAGGAAATCATTATCCAGCCGACAGAGAAGATCGGAAATATGTTCCAGATTTTCGGAAAAAACCGGGGCATTGTCCGCTTTCTGCGCTGCGGAATCCTCTGTTTCCGGCAGATCCGCATCTGACAGCAGTCTGTAAGGCAGAAAAGAAATCAGTTCCTCCATGAGCCGCTTTCTCTGCAGGGGTTTGCTGATATAACCTTCACAGACAGAGCGGATTTCGGCTTCCCGTTCTTTCATGGCATCCGCAGTCACTGCAATGATGGGGATATGTTTTGTCTGCGGATTCTTTTTCAGCAAAGCAGATACTTCCTTCCCGTCCATACCGGGCATTTTCATATCCATGAGGATAAGATCCGGGAAATGTTTTTCTGCCAGACGCAGGGCATCCTCTCCGTTTTCCGCTTCCAGAAAGCGGAAACTGTGTCCGGTCATGTATTCCCGAAGCAGCATCCTGTTTTCCCGGACATCATCGGCAATGAGGATTTCGGCATTTTCAAAACGGATACTGTGTATATCCGGTCCTTTTTCATGTTCCGGCACGCGGCTGCAGGATACCTCGGATACATTTTCAATACACAGGGTAAAAACCGCACCTTTGCCCTCTTCGCCTCCGGCAGAAATACTTCCGCCCATGATTTTCACCAGCCGGGAGCAGATGGCCAGTCCCAGCCCGGTTCCCCCGTACCTGGCAAAGGTCTGCCCTTTCTGCTGCTCAAATGCACCGAAAATTTTTTCTCTCTGATCTTCGGGAACCCCGATGCCGCTGTCTTCAACACTGAGGAGCAGATCCCCGGTTTGGCTTTCTTCGTTTTTTCTGCGGACAGCGGCCGAAACGCGGATAAATCCCCTGTCGGTAAATTTTACGGCATTCCCCACCAGATTCAGCAGAATCTGCCGGATCCGGATTTCATCCAGCAGCAGCCAACGCGGCAGTTCCGGATCCGTATCGCAGATCATTTCCAGTTTTTTTTCGGATATTTTCGGGGCAAACATTCCCCGGATTTCATCCAGCAGTGCGCGCAGATTCACCGCTGTATATTCCAACTGCAGTTTTCCCGCCTCAATTTTGGACAGATCCAGAATATCATTAATCAGGGTCAGCAGGGATTTGCCCCCGGCCCGGATCAGTGAAAGATAATAGCGCAGGTGTTCATCGCTGATTTTTTCTTCCAGAATATCCGAAAATCCGAGTATGGCATTCATGGGGGTGCGGATTTCATGACTCATATTGGCCAGAAATTCGCTTTTGGCATGACTGGCGGCCTCTGCCATTTCTTTGGCCGAAAGCAGGGCCTGTTTGGCCCGGATGATAAAAAGGGAAAAAAACCAGGCAAAAAAGGCTGCGCAGACAACACAGATGATTACGGCAATGACAGCCCATACAAAAATTCTGCTTCGGGTTTCCAGCACCAGGGCATAGGCGGAATCATAGGATTCAATCACAGCAACGGCCCATTTGATATAACGGGTTGTAGAATAATGACCGACATATTTTCGGCCCTGGTAATCAAAACTTTCCAGCTGAAAGATACGGGCTTTTCCTTCCAGACTTTCCCGGATATTGTCCATGAGGGGATAAATAAACACCGTATTGTGTATAACCGGGTTTCCGGAAAACAGAATCCTGCCCGATGGATCCACCACATACACGGATTTTCTGCCCACAGGCAGTTGCTGCTGCATCTGCTGCAGGCCGCGGGTCAGATCGTAGATGCAGCGGATTTTTGCATACTGTCCCTCTGCCCATGCAAAGGTGATTTCCATCGGCAGAAATATCCGGGAACTGCCTTTGAGCAGAATAGGGGGAAATACCCTGCTTTCCTGTAAATCCTGCGCTGTTTTTTCCTCCGCGGGCAGAAAAAAAGCTGTGAGACCTTCGGAGTCATACGCGCTTAATTTCCGGATCTGATCCTGTTTGAGAAAATGAAGGGGACTGCTGCCGTCCGGCCGGAAAAGGGTGAGGGTAAGAATTTCATTGCTGCTGCGGAAAAAATGATTGAGCAGAGAATTCCGGATACGGGAATCGCTGACGGATTCGTAATCCAGTCCCAGGGCCAGCTGGGAAATATTGGAAAGCCAGCGCTGCACATATCCCCGGTCGATGGTATCGGCAATTCTTTCGGTAAGCATATAATAGGATTCATTCAGGGAACTTTTCATTTCCTCTTCCACTTTTTTCAGGGTATAAAAGCGGACAAAGGCAAAAGGAAGGAATCCGACCAGCAGGAACGCGCTGAAAAAAACAATGAACAGTGTTTTTTTATTCAGAAATGTGAGGTCCGACGATTTCATTGCCCAAACGATCCTGAATCTGAAATGAACGGATTTTCACACGGCCCTGTACACCGGGCGGTACAAACACACTTCCCTCAAATATCTCTTTTTCCCGGTTCAGGCTCAGAATACCGGCAAAATACTGCGTTCCGGGTATCAGCGAAATACTGAAACTGCCGGTGCGGGCCGGACCGGAACCGCTGTCCGATACGCTGATTTCACAAATTACAATCTCACCGCCTTTTACCCGCTTCGGAAAACAGCGGCTTTGTTTTACTTCCGGGGCTTTTGTATCCAGCAGAATGCGGAATTGTTTCTGAGACCGGTTTCCGGCGGGATCCGCAGCCTGGAGAAGAAAGAGATTCTGTCCCTCTTTCAGTTTCAAAGGTATCCGGAATTTCCTGTCCTGCACAGGCACAGGTTCGCCGTTGATTTCCAGTTCTGCCGTTTCGGACAGAATGCCGGAGAGTTCCTGCTGCGCCTGGCCGGTCATATCCGCTATGGTTTCGCTGCGGATCTCCGGTGCAGTCAGATCCACCCGGATATGCAGAAGAATTTCCTCTGTTTCTCCGGAAGGGGAGCGTCCCCGGACAGCAATATCATGCTCTCCCTCCGGCAGTGTCAGCACATGGGAAAAATGATCCGATGCTGCAATTTTTTTTCCTCCGATTTCCAGCAGGGTATGGGGCCGGATACGGCCTTTGAGGGTAAGCTGGGGCGAGTTGAGAATCATTTCCGGGGGAGTATCCAGGCGGATCATTCTTTCTTCCCGGTTGCAGATGACTTTTCTTTCCAGACGGGATATATTACCCGCCCGATCCTGTGCAAGAACAAGGATGATATTTTCCCCTTCCCGCAGGGGCACGGGATGAGCAAAAGCCCCTTTTTCATCAATTGTCACCGCCAGATCATTGATCCGTACTTCGGCATGTTTTTCCGTGTTTCCCTCCACGCGGACTTCATGGGAAAGCAGAATCTGATTTTCCTCAGGGGAATGCAGGCTCAGGAAGGGGGGGGATTTATCTGTATCTGCATAAAATTCAACTGTTTCGGAAAAAGGCCCTGCAAAATTTTCCGGGTCAATACTGAAAATGCGGAAATAAAAAATCCCCCGGTCTTTTCTTTCCCATTCATAAAAAGATTTGTCTGTCCGGGCAAAATCAGTAATTTCTGTAAAATCCCGGTCTTTTCCGATTTCAATCTGATAACGGACTGCTTTTTCTGTTTTTTCCCATTCCATGCGGATTTCCGGTTAATAAAATGTCTGTCCAGGCGCGGGGGAAAGTATCTGCGGCGGCGGCAGCAGTTTTCGGGGAGACTCAGGGCCTTTGCCGTATTCCACCTGTGTTCCCTCATTTTTTTTCACCCTTACCCGCCTGCGGTTGGCTTCCACATCAATTTCCCCGTCATAATTGGCAATACGGGTCACCTGTCTTCGGTCCCGGCTGGTGCGGAATTTTTTGGAACGGACTTCGGTTTTCACTCCGGGGGTTGTCACCCGGATATCTTTCCGGGAGCCCAAAGAAGAAATATGGGCCAGCACGTCCCCTTCCAGCACCACAATACCTGCGCTGAAACTGCGGCGAATGCGGTTTTCTTTCATTTCTCCGATGACGGCCAAAGAATTTTCGGCCATGCGGATCATGCTGTCATCTGTAAAAAGAATATCCGCAGCCGATTTTGCAAGGGTGCGCAGGCGTTCTTTTTCTGTAAGTTCCTGTTCTGTATTGGCATCCGACCATACAGGCTCTTCCGGTCTGCGGCTTTGGACATTTCCCTGTTTGCGGGCCAGCAGGGCCGAAACCGAGCGGATTTTTTTTTCTCCGGCTTCTGCCAGGGCTTTTTCTGCCCATTGCAGTGATTCAGATGCCTTTGTTTCCGCAGCAGCAAGCTCCCCTTTTTTTTTCAGATACATGGCCTGCTTATACAAATCTTCGGCTTTGGCAATACTGCCTTTTGCCAGCACCCCCGCCCCCTCCATATTGGCCTTTTGTGACGTTTCCACCGCATCTGCCAGAATTTCCATTGTCCGGTGATAGAGGGAAACCGGAATATGCAGCCGGATGCCGGGTTTCAGTTGCTCAGGATGCTGAAAACCGTTATAAAAAAGAATGAGTTCCCATTCATCCGGATTTCCCAGGTATTCCTGTGCGAGGGAGCGCAGGGAGGAATCTTCCTGAAACACCGTTTCCACCCTTTTTTCCGCGCCCGGACAGGGAAGCATAAAAAACGATAAGGCTGTCAGTATAAAGAAAATATAGATAATCCGCATGTATCATTCCTTTTGCTGCTTTGTAAAGAGGTGCAGGGGGATTTCCTCCGTAATTCTCTGAAATCCCCCTTTTCCCAAAAGGGACTTTCATCAGAATTTATGGCTGTCAGGTTTAAAAAATATTATTCAGATTGCAGCATATCCTTTGAAAAAATTCTTTCATGCTGATTATATTCAGTATTTTATTCAGAGAAACCCGGAGTGCGAAAGCCGGGCGGAGCAGTCTTTCGCCCGCGTTCCTTCGGAGCATGGGCGAAAAATAATTTTCGCACTCCTTTATCAAAGGGGATCTTATACCAATTCCATCTAATAATCTGCCATCGGATTTGCGGTAAGTGGACGTTTCCCGTGTTTTTGCCTGGTAGTTTATTTATTGGAACTGGTATTACATTACAGTATAACACTTTATGGATTATCAGAAAATATTTTTCTGAAAAGCAGTTGCTTTCTCAGGCCGCTTTCATATATCATCAGCAGATCGGAAAGTTTCCGGAGGAGTGCAGAAATTGTATTTTTGCATGGGGTAACCGGGGATGCGGCGGTGCCAAAATACAATTTCTGCACTCCGGGACAGTCCTAAAACCTCAGGGGAGGCGATTAAGGGTATTGACTGTAAGCGGGTCTCTGTCCGGAGAATCAGGAACAGCGGATTTTATCACTATCTGAAATCTGAAAATCAGATGGTCAGATACCGACGAATAATCTTCAGCATAAAAGGAGGAAAACGATGAAAACTGAATCAAAAATAATGTCTTTTCAGAATGCGGATATTCATTATCTGTGCTGCGGAGAAGGGGAAAAAACCGCGGTTTTTCTGCACGGCAAAAGTTTTTCCGCTGCAACATGGGAGGAGACCGGCTGTATTGTGCCTGTTGCCGCAGCCGGTTACCGGGTTATCTGCATTGATCTGCCGGGATACGGAAAATCGGAAAAAAATGATTTGCCTTCCGAATCACTGCTGGAACCTCTGCTGCGGGAGATGGGCATTGAAACAATGGTAATAACGGCTCCTTCTTTCAGCGGCTGGTATGCCTTCCCTTTTTTGTTTGCCTGTCCGGAAAAAATAAAAGGATTTGTCGGGATTGCACCGAGGGGAATCCGGAAATACCGGGACAGTCTGCATGGGATTGCAGCACCGGTTCTGGCCATGTGGGGGGAAAATGATGATCTGGTTCCCATTCATCATGCGGATATTCTGCTGCAGTCTGTACCCAATGGCCGGAAAACAGTTCTGCCGGGCGGAAGTCATGCACCCTATCTGAGCGATCCGGAATGGTTCCGGAAAGAAATGGGGGATTTTCTTTCCGAATGCTTTGGAAAATGAGATCCGCATCTTTTCAGGAAATAAGCTAAAAAGAGCTTCCCATAGCAAATTCCCATCTGCCGGAATCTTCATCATCTTTCCGATCCAGAATATATCCGTATTCAATCCGGATGGGGCCCATGGGAGAGTACCATCGGAAACCGCCGCCTGCGCTTTGGCGCAGATCGCCCAGTTCAATGCTTTCGGATTTGTCATACACATTACCGGTGTCATAGAAAATCACCCCCATTACACCGGCATCCTTAATCAGTGGAATGATATATTCCGCATTAAACTGGACAAACTGATAACCGCCGACCCTGGCCCCTTCATCATCAAAAAGACTGATGTCCCGCCAGTCGAATCCCCGGACAGAATTGATACCGCCCAGGTAGAATTTTTCATAATCCGGCAGTTTCATGCCGCTGTTTTTGCGCACATATCCCCCGCGGGTATGCAGATAGGCGACCGTTCCCCAGAACAGGGGAAAATACTGCCCTGCCTCCGCAATATATTTGATAAAACCGATATCGCCCCCGATTCCGGCATATTCCACACTGATGCTGTGCTCACCGCCTTCCGTGGGATTGAAAGCCTTGTCCCTGGAGTCGTATTTAAGGGTGGCCGTGACACTGCTGGTGACGAATTCCCCTTCCATCTCCCTTACATCCCTGGAAGCATCCTCGGTAATATCTTCTATATTTCCGATGTCATAGCCATAACTGAGATAAAAACGGGTATAGTCAAAAATGGTATAACCGAAACGGACAGCACCGCCCGTGCTGTCTTTGTCATAGGTATCATAATCCCGTTCCCATTTATAAAGATCAAAACCTGCGGAAAGGGGAATATCAAAGAGCCAGGGTTCTGTAAAACTGGTGGTAAAACGGGTCGTGCTGCCGCCCAGTTCGGCCTTGAGCTGCAGAATCTGCCCCAGACCGAAAAGATTGCGCTGGGTAACGGAGGCCATGGCAAAGAGATTGTCGGTGCTGCTGTAACCGCCGCCGAAACTGAAAGTACCCGTAGGTTTTTCCCTTACGTCAATTTTTAAAATCATCTGATCGTCCGCGCTGCCCCGGACGGTATTGACCTTGATATCTTCAAAATAATCCAGGCGGTTGAGATTGCGGATCCCCCGTTTCAGGTCCCTGCCGCTGTAACGTCCCTGCTCTGTTACCGGTAACTGTCTGCGGATAACTTTGTCACGGGTTTTGGTGTTGCCGCTGATGATGATTTTTTCAAAATAGACCTGTTTTCCTTTCTGAATATTATAGGAAAGATCCACCCGCAGCTCTTCTGTTTTCCGGTCAATTTTGGGCACGATATCCGCATAGGCATAGCCTTCGTCCGAATAAAGGTCGGTAAGCAGCAGCACATCATTGCGGATTACTTCCCGGTTATAATATTCTTCCTGATCAATCCGGATTTTATCCCGCAGGACTTTTTCCGTAAGAATCAGATCGCCGTTTATCCGGACATCACCGACTTTGAAACGGGCACCCTCATTAATTTTTATATTGATAAAAATCCATTCTTCTTTGTATTCGACCTCGGGATCCGATACCCTGGCTTCAATAAAACCCTTATTATGATAATAGGCTGTCAGGCGCATAATGTCCTGATTCAGGTCTTCCCGGTTCAGATCCCCGGAGGAGGTAAGCCAGGACCAGAATCCTTTTTCCGAGGTTTTCATAAGGGTTTTGAGCTCTTCATCCCCGAAAGCATTGTTACCGGCAAAACGGATGGTTTTGATGCGGACTTTTCCCCCTTCATCAATCATATACTCCAAATCCGCCTGATTATTGCCTTTATCCCTGATTTCATAGCTGATTTTTACATTATGATAATTTTTGTCTTTATACAGGGCCTCAATCCGCTGTAAATTGCTGCGGATCATATAAATATTCACAAGAGAACCGGTTTTCAGTGTCAGATTCTCCCGGACCTCATCATCATCAAAAATCCGGTTGCCGGAGAAACGGATATTGCGGAGTGTGGGTTTTTCTTTGACCTGAAAAATAATGATTTTTCCGCCGGGACTTTCTTCGGATTCTATGCGTATATCATCAAAATAGCCCATTTTATAAACATTTTTCATATCTTCCGAAAGGCTTTTGGCCAGAAAAACATCTCCGGGCCGGGTTTTGATTATCCGGCGGATGGCATCGGCCTCAATACGTTCATTGCCTGTAATCCGGATTTCGGTCACCCGTTCCCGCTGAAACAGTTTCAGGGAAAATTTCCCTACCAGTTCCTTGACAGTAACCGCAAGATTTTCTATCCCCTGCCCCTGGGTAAAAAAAACAGATGGCGGTTCATTGCCGACTGTGGATATCATTTTGGCATCAATGCTGATTTTCTGTCCCACACGGGTCAGACTGCCCCAGATAACATAGTCGGCTCCCCGTTCCATTCCGAATTTGCGTATCCCCCCGGCATTCCGGGTTATTTCCGTCCAGGAGCTTTCTTTCGGAATGCGGTAATCCGGCACTGCCGCACCTTCCTGCTCCAGAAAAGAACGGAGTACTTCCGGCAGTTTTTCCTCCAGATATTCTTTCCCTTCCATCACATGAATATCAAAAGGAAGCAGGAGTACCTGCACGGTTTCCAGGGCAGAGGCCCCTGTCCCGGAAAAAACCAGGAGAAAAATAATAAACGGCACAATTTTTTCTACGCATCTGCACATAACTGACCTCAGTGTATCGGATTTCGGATAAAGATTCCGGGGGCATACTGCCCCGCTCCCAGTTTATAATTACTTCTGCAGGGGCAGTTACTGCATACGCCCCGAAGCCGCTCATGAGGGGCTGTATGCAATAGCCCCCTGCGGTTTAAGCAGATATGTTCCGGATAACCGGCATTTTAACCCTGACGAAACAATCAACAGTTCGGTAAAAAAATTCGGGCTGAATAATTTCAGCAGGTTATGAAATGAATACAGAACATCCGCATTTAATGGTTTCAGACAGTTATGGTTTTATGCCCTGTAAGTCGGAAAAAATTACCGA
>JAABRU010000244.1 GCA_011390755.1 Desulfobacteraceae bacterium
GGGAGAACATAATCCCGGCCATGACAGCAGGCCCAGGAACGCGCGGCCCGCAGAAGTGCCAGCCCGGCACGGGGGGAAAGCCCCACATGAAAATGCGGAGATGTCCGGGTATAGACCAGAATGTCCTGAAGATAGGCGATCAGGGCATCCGAAGCCTTTACCCGCGTCACTTTTTCCTGAATTTCCTGCACACTTCCCACCATTGTGCAGGTATCCATACGGCTCAGTATGTTTTCTGCCCCTTCCCCGGTCAGCAGCATTTTTTCGGCCTTTCTGCCCGGATACCCCAGCTCAATCCGCATGAGAAAGCGGTCCAGCTGGGATTCGGGCAGGGGATAGGTGCCGGCCTGTTCCAGTGGATTCTGTGTGGCGATGACAAAAAAAGGACTTTCCAAAAGCCGGGTATCCCCTTCGGTTGTCACCTGCTGTTCTTCCATTGCCTCCAAGAGCGCGCTCTGGGTTTTGGGGGTGGCCCGGTTGATTTCATCGGCCAGGAGCACCTGGGTAAAGATGGGTCCGGGATGAAAAACAAAATTGTTGTTTTTCTGTTCAAATACCGAAACCCCCAGAATATCTCCGGGCAGCATATCACTGGTAAACTGCACCCGCCGGAAACTAAGCCCCAGGCATTTGGACAATACCTTTGCCAGTGTGGTTTTCCCGATGCCCGGCAGATCCTCAATGAGCAGATGCCCCCGGGCAAAAAGACAGGTAAGTGCCAGGCGGATCTGCTCTTCCTTTCCCAGAATCACCGTTCCTATCTGTTTTACAATATTTTCAAAATCCTGTGACTGCATATTCCTTCCGTTTCATTTAGAGCAAGAATTGCAGGTGCGTCAGCGAAGCGTAACACACCCTTACTTCTGATCCGAAAACCTTCAAATTTTCAGTAGATCGAAAAGTTTCCCCCGGATACGGTTTTACAGCTGCCCCGGAGTGCGGAAACTGTATTTCTGCACCGCCGCATCTCCCGGCATCTCCCGGTTACCCCATGCAAAAATACAATTTCTGCACTCCTCCGGAAACGTTTCGATCTACTGATTTTCTGAAGTATATCTCCGACCGGTAACGAACCCAAAAGTTTTATCCGGAAGACGATAAAAAATATCCTTACATCAATAAAGGTGATTTATATTTTCCGGAAAGATGTTTTTTCAGTTTTACAATCATGGCATGTACACCTCTTTCTTTTTTATTTCAACTCTTCCGGCTCCGGGATTTTCATACCGGTGATACTCGTAAAAAAGACCGTCGCTTTCAAACACCGGACTGCTTTTCTTTGCCCATTCCGACACTTTTCCTCCGTATGTGGCAGCAGGTCTTTCCACATCACGGATACGTCTGCCCTTTGCGATAACTCTTGACTGTGCGGGCATCGGGGGTGAAATGCTGCGGATTGTCTTATCTTCTGTCATACACTCAGCACCCTTCCCTGCTTCAGCAGTTCTGTCAGTTCCGGCACGGAAAGGGGTTTGCTGAACAGATAACCCTGAATTTCCTGGCAGCCGTGCAGACCGAAGAATTCCAACTGTGCGATATTTTCCACTCCTTCGGCCACCACCTGCAGATTCAGGTTCTTTGCCAAAGAAAGAATGGTTTTGGCAATGGCCATATCCTCCGGATGATCCGGAATATCCTTTACAAAAGTTCTGTCAATTTTCAGCACATCCAGAGGAAAGCGTTTTAAATAATTGAGAGAGGAATAACCGGTCCCGAAGTCATCAATGGAAATGCGGATGCCCATTTCGGATATTTCTTTCATGGTTTCAATGGCTTTTTCCACATTATCCATGACAATGTTTTCTGTAATTTCAATATTCAGAAGATGCGGTTCCATGCGGCTTTCTTTCAGTACCGAGCGGATCATCCCCGGCAGATCCTCCTGCTGAAACTGCCGGGCCGAAAGGTTTACGGCCACAGTCAGTCTGTAGTCAAACATATCGTTCCAGATTCTGGTCTGAAGACAGGCATTGTGCAGAACCCATCTGCCCAAAGGGAGAATCAGACCGGTTTCTTCGACCAGAGGAATAAAATCTTTGGGCGGAATAATAAGCCCCGGATGTTTTTCCCAGCGGATCAGGGCTTCGGTTCCGGTAATCATATGACTGAGCAGATTCACCTTGGGCTGGTAAAACAGGCGGAATTCATTATTTTTCAAAGCCCTGCGGAGACTGCTTTCCATGTATATGCGCCGGGAGGCCGCATTATTCATTTCCGGAGTAAATACAGCATAAGTGTCTTTTCCCTGTTCCTTGGCCTTATACACGGCAATATCCGCGTTTTTCACCAGTGTACCGGCATCCTCTCCGTCATCCGGATAAACCGTAATGCCGATGCTGGTGCTGATAAAGAGTTCATATTCTCCCAGCAGCACGGGATCCGCAAAATTTTCCCGGATGCGCCGGGCCACGATAAGTGCATCACCGATATCTTTCACATCCGGCAGGATGATAATAAATTCGTCACCGCCCATACGGGCAACGGTGTCTTCATCCCTGCATGTTTTTTTCAGTCTTTCGGATACATTACACAGATACTGATCCCCTGTCCGGTGTCCCAGACTTTCATTCACGGTTTTAAAATTATCCAGATCCAGCAGCAGCAAAGCCAGTTTTCTCTGCTTCCTCCGGGCATAGGCAAGGGCCCTTTCCAGGCGGTCTGCAAAAAGGGTCCGGTTGGGCAGACCGGTAAGGCTGTCATAATAGGCATGAAAGCGGTTCTGTTTCTGAGCGGATTCTTCTGATGAACAGCTGTTATCCCCGTATCGCCCGTGCAGACGGTAAATCCCCATACAGATGAAAAAGAACATGGATGTCCCTGCCAGCAGAATCAGAAAGGGGTACATGCTGCCGTAATTATCAGAAGCCGGGGGGCCGGAAACATGTCCGCGGGTATTTTCCCGGCCGAGTCTGTGCAGCTCCTGCTGCAGTGTCCAGGAAAACCAGCCCAGAAAAAGAAAAAGCAGAAAGGCGGCAAACAGAGACAGATATAACAGTTTGAGACTTTGGAGCGCTGACTTGTCCTGCTCGGATTTCATATAAACCTTTTTTATTTCCTGTCCGGAATCCCCGGCTGCAGCATTTTTTCCGGTTCTGTCAGGCGATCAAATTCTTCCGCACGGATATACCCCAGTTTTACAGCGGCCTCTTTGAGTGTACTGCCTGTTTTGCGGGCCTCATGTGCCACCTCCGCAGCTTTGTCGTAGCCGATACGGGGGCTGAGGGCTGTCACCAGCATCAGGGAGCCGCGCATAAGTTTTTCAATTCTGTCCCTGTCGGCCCGAAGACCTCTGAGCAGATGCTCACTGAAACTGCGGACCGCATCGCTGAGCAGACGGACGGACTGGAGCAGACTGTATATCATTACCGGTTTGAATACATTGAGTTCAAAATTTCCCTGGGAACCGGCAAAAGCCACTGTCGTATCATTTCCCAGCACCCGTGTCACGACCATTGTCAAAGCCTCGCACTGGGTCGGATTGACTTTCCCCGGCATGATGGAGCTGCCGGGTTCATTGGCCGGCAGAATCAGTTCTCCGATGCCGCAGCGCGGGCCGCTGCCCATCCAGCGGATGTCATTGGCAATCTTCATCAGACTTACCGCAACCGTGCGCACCGCTGCGCTGGCTTCCACAATGGCATCATGGGCCGCCATGCCTTCAAATTTATTTTCAGCCGGAGTAAAAGGAATCCCTGTACATTCGGCAATATTCCGGACGGCCAGGCCGTCAAAACCGGCCGGACAGTTCAGACCCGTTCCCACTGCTGTTCCGCCCAGGGGAAGTGGATAAAGATTGTGCAGGCAGGCCCGGATTCTGCCGATCCCCAGTTCGGTCTGCCTGGCATATCCGGAAAATTCCTGGCCCAGCCGCAGAGGGGTGGCATCCTGCAGATGGGTGCGGCCGATTTTGATAATATCCCAGAATTCTGATGTCTTTCTTTCCAGTTCCTTCCTGAGTTCCTCCAATGACGGAATCAGATCCCCAAGCAGGGATTCTGCCGCGGCAATATGCATGACCGCAGGAAAAGTGTCATTGGAAGACTGGGACAGATTCACATGATCATTGGGATGTATGGGGAATGCGGCAGAATCCTTACTGTCAGGACTGCCCCCCTTCATCTCAAAAGCCCGGTTGGCGATAACCTCATTGGCATTCATATTGCTTTGGGTTCCGCTGCCGGTCTGCCAGACAGATACGGGAAAATGTGCATCCAGTTTTCCGGAAATCACTTCATCCGCGGCTTTCACAATCAGTTCACAGCGTTTTTCATCCAGCACCCCCAGTCTGTGATTTGCCTGCGCGCAGGCTTTTTTCAAAATGCCCATACCCCGTATGATTTGCCGGGGCATTTTTTCTTCGCCGATGCGGAAATACTGCAGGGAACGCTGGGTCTGCGCGCCCCAGTATTTATCTTTTTCCACCCGGATGCTGCCCATGGAATCTTTTTCGTTTCTTGTCTCCATCGGAATTTCCTTTCAGCCGGTGTTCAAACGGGTTGATGAATCAGATGTACGGTCGCAGGCATACAGATTCACTTTTCTCTGCAGGAACTTTTTGCCGTCAAACGGGTTGATGAATCAGATGTACGGCCGCAGGGGCGTATTGCATATGCCCCGAAACCCGTTTATGCCGGGCCTGTGCAATACCGCCCTTGGCGTTTCCGGGAGAGGGCCGAATCCGGTTTGTCAGGGGATTTGACCCGTTACCCGAATTTCCTGCACCGCATGGAGCACAGCATCATGCAGCAGACCGTTGCTGACCAGAATGCCCGTATTGCTTTCCAGGGTCCGCCCCCGGGAAAAATCCAGGGGGTTGCCGCTGAAATCGCTGACTTTCCCTCCTGCCTCCTCCACAATCAGAGCACCGGCCGCATGATCCCAAATTTTTTCCCGGTAATCCTTTTTCCGGGGCAGACGGAGATACACCGAGGCTTTTCCCGCAGCCACTGCCGCATATTTTGCCTGACTGTCCATGCGGAAGGGCGGGGCTTTGAAGCCTGCCATTTTGCAAATCTGCCCGTGCACATCATGGTCGGCATGTGCGCTTTCCACAGATTCGCAGAAACGGGCATTTTCCGCCTTTGTATCCCGGTCAACGCGCAGTCTCTGTTCCCCGCGGCCCTGCATGGGACGTACAAATGCCCCCTGTCCGCGCAGGGCATAAAAAATGCCGCCTTTTTCTGTTTCCGTAAGCGGAAAATCCGGACAGCCCAGCACTGCCAGCACTGCCTCTCCCTTTTCCACCAGCGCAAGCGCCACCGCATACTGATCTTTCCGCAGAAACCCCCTGGTTCCGTCAATGGGATCCAGTGTCCAGTAACGGCCTGTGAATACAGAAGGATCAGTTATTCCGGCTCCCAAATCTATGGCATCATAAACCTGGGAGGCATTCTGCAGGGACAGACGGTTCTGCAGCAGTGCGAACACTTTGTCACTGAGAATTTTATTTTGCCGAAGAATGGCGGACTCCTCCTCTCCGATGATTTTATCTTCCGGAAATGCAGCGGAAAGAAGTGTATTCACCAGGGCCTGACTTCCGAAATCCGCTATGGTCACCGGAGAACGATCATTTTTGGCAGTGCTTTCTTCGCTGATAAGGGTTCTTTGGGCCTCCATGCAGAGTTCACAGGCTTTTTCCACAGCATTCAAAGCCGTTTTCAGCTCTTTTTCATAATCCGGCATTATTTTTCCTTTGTATCGCACATTAGTGCATTGTCAATTTTGAATCTGTGACTCCGGTTCCGCTTAAAAAACCGGATTTTTTGAAAAAAACCGGTTTTTTAACCCTTAATTTCAAAGTTGGCAGAGCACCAGAGTCAGTGTCAGCAGATTGAAACGTTCCGTAATTCCCCCGCTCCCCGGCGGCAGTGCTGCTGACACAAGAAAAATACGGAGTGCCGGACTTACAGTTTGGCACTCCGGCGGGCTTTGTCAAACGGACAGGTCTGACATTCATCCGGCTTCAGGTCAGCAGCACCGGGGGAAGGGCAATGCTGTTGCCTTACGCCTTTTTCTCCTCCCCCGGGCGGGGGAGGTCGGGAGGGGAAAAAACAGCATCCTGAAAATAATGACAGTTTCCACCCTCCCCCGGCCCCTCCCTCAGGGGAGGGGAGTCTTAAGGCAGCAGCACTGCGGGGGAAGGGGCGGGAGAAAACAGTGTAAGGAAACAGCCAGCGGTCCCCTGCCCGGTAAATCTGAATTTTTCAGTCTGCTTTGAAAAACACTTTTGCCGCAGCACCGCAAACCGGGCATTTGTCCTCCGGAGCCCCTTCCACAGTATGGCCGCAGACCGGGCAGATATAATAATCGGTTTCAGGAAGATCGCCCATTTTTTCCAAAGCGGCCCTGTACAGATCCGCATGAACTTTTTCCACGGTATTGGCAAAGCGGAAAGAACGCTCTGCTGCTTTGTTTCCTTCCGCCACCGCCGCTTCAATCATGGGCGGATACATACTTTCATATTCATGGGTTTCCCCCTCAATCGCTGCTTTCAGATTTTCTTCCGTCGTCCCGATTCCTTTCAGTGCCCTGAGATGGGAATGTGCATGTACTGTTTCTGCCGCGGCCGCGGCCCGGAACAGCCTGGCAATCTGGGGCAGTCCCTCTTTGTCTGCTTTTTCAGCAAAGGCAAGATATTTACGATTGGCCTGGGATTCACCTGCAAAGGCCTCCTGCAGATTTTTTTCCGTCTGGGTCATTTTTTTCTCCTTTTTTTGCGTTTTATCCGGATACATTTACCGTTTCTGTATTCACCTGTGTATGATACAGATGAAATCTGATTATGCTATGCTTCCGCAGCTTTTTCAAGAATAAAAAATACCAGATGCCCGCGGACCGGCGGAAAAAGGAAAGTATGATGCATCCGTAAAAAACCAGATTTTTGAAAATCACTGTTAATAAAATCAGTATATTCATGTGTATCAAAACCTGATTTTCCGACTTTTTGCGTGATCGTCAAAGCATGAAAGTAAATTCAGGAATATGTTGAAATTATGATGCAGATTGCATATATATAGATTTTCCGGAAATAATCCGTGGAATGAATCATTCATGGGAAATGGGATAGGAACACAGCAATGTATGAAAAATATTTCGGATTCAGAGAAAGACCTTTCCAGCTTGTACCGAATCCGGCTTATCTGTACCTGAGCCGCAGTCATGAGGAAGCACTGGCGCATCTGAATTATGCCGTGTCCCAGGGAGACGGTTTTGTGGAAATAACCGGCGAAGTCGGAACCGGAAAAACCACACTTTGCCGGGTATTTCTCAATAATCTGGGAGACAGCGCGGAGCTGGCCTATATTTTCAATCCCATGCTCGACGGCCATCAGCTGCTGAAAACCATCCATGACGAGCTGGGCATTTCTTCGGATGCCGACAGTATCAAAGAGCTGCTTGACAGTCTGAACCTGTTTCTCATGCAGAAAAAGCGGGAGGGGAAAAAAATAATCCTGCTCATTGATGAGGCCCAGAACCTGCGTTCCGATGTGCTGGAGCAGCTGCGGCTGCTTTCCAATCTGGAAACCGATACCAGTAAACTGATACAGATTATTCTGGTGGGACAGCCCGAACTGCGGGAAAAACTGGATTCCCATGAACTGCGTCAGCTGAGCCAGCGGATTACCCTGAGCTGCCATCTGACTCCCCTGACCTATAAGGAAAGCAAAGCCTATATTCTGCACCGTATTCATATTGCTGCACAGAAAAACGGTGTCGGATTTTCCGCGGGTGCATTTAAATGTATTTACCGCTATTCGGGCGGTATTCCGCGTCTGATTAATATTGCATGTGACCGCGCCATGCTGACGGCCTACAGTCTGAACAAATCCAGAATAAACAGCCGCATTGCCGGAATTGCCGTACGGGAACTGGCGGGCCGGGGAGAAATCCGCAGAACAAAAGAAGAATGGTATAAAAAAAGGCTTTTTGCGATAACTGTTATTACCCTGATGCTGATTCCCGCTGTACTGTTCTGGCCCCTGGGGGCTGCATGGCTGAATACCGGAATATTTTTTCCGGAAAGCAGGATGTCTGAAAAAAAATCTCCGGAAAAAGAGTTTCTGCCGGATACGGATACGCGGAAAAAACCCCGCTTACCGGATTCTGCCGGTGCGGATGTGGCTGTTTTGCCGGAAAAAGGACAGCCCGAAGCATCTGAAAAGAGCGGCGCGGAAATTCCGCAGACCGAAGAAAGGAAAATCCCTGCATCTGCTGTTTCTTCCGCAGAAACGGCAGAAAAGGGGGATAAAAAGCAAAAAACGGTTTCCCCGACTGCGGAAACACAAAAAAGTCCTTTGAAAGTGAATGAAAGCAGTCCGGCAGAAACGCCGCAGCAGATAAAGGAAGAAAAACGCAGAACAGACGGATCCGCCCAGGAAAAAAATGCGGGGGATCATGCCCCTGTGCAGAAAAATGAAGAAAGCATTCCCAAAGAAAAAACAGACGGAGCGCAGGCCGGGTCCGAAAACCTGGAGGCCTTCCTGACATCAGACAGACGGATTTCTTTTTCCGCTCCTTTGCGCGCTGCCATCAGACTGTGGCAGTCTTATGCGGTCGCGCGGGAGCCGGAACCGGGAGAAAAAGCCGGGGATTATTTTATTTCCGGTGCCCGTCAGAATTCTTTTTCCGTCATTTCTTTGGAAAACTCGCCTTCACTGATACAAAAACTGAATCTGCCGGCCATACTGGAATTCCGGATTCCCCAAAGCGATGAATTCTGCTATCTGACCCTGACAAAATATAACGGGGAGCGTATTGACCTGCAGGCGGGGGATCTGGCCTTCCATGCTGAACCCGGTATTTTCAGTCACTACTGGACCGGCCGGGCATTTG
>JAABRU010000245.1 GCA_011390755.1 Desulfobacteraceae bacterium
TAGTGTTCCGTCAAGGTTTAAATGACGGGTTGAATTTTTTGCAGGGTGGGCACATGTTTTTCCGTGCCCACCTGAATCGGTGGGCAGCGCTGCGCTTTTGCCCACCCTACAAAAAAATTCAATATGTTACATACCCGTCAGATTAACCTTGACAGAGCAGTAGTGGGTCAAAAAGGTTGATGTCTTTCTGCCGGGGCCTATGCAGTAGGCCCTTACGAAGGGGAATCAGCGGATTCGGACCACTACCCAATAAAGGATTTTTCAGATAGGGCAGGAAAGAATGCTGCGGCCGGATTTTCAGGAGACTCTGTATAAGGGGCATTGCATGAACAGAAACAAATATGAGGCGGTTGTCATGGGTGTATCCGCAGGCGGAATGGAGGCGCTGCAGACCATACTGGCATCACTGCCCGAAGATTTTCCGGTTCCCATTCTGATTGTTCAGCACGTCAGCCCCCATTCCGACAGTTATCTGGCGCGCTATCTTGACAGTGTCAGTCCCCTGGGGGTGAAAGAGGCCGATGAAAAAGACAGCATCCTGCCGGGGGAGGTGTATCTGGCCCCGCCCAATTATCATCTTCTGGTGGAAGATGACCGCACCCTGTCCCTTTCGGTGGAAGAACGGGTCAATTTTTCCCGGCCCTCGGTGGATGTGCTTTTTGAAACCGCTTCCGATGTTTTCGGACAGCATCTTGTGGGCATTGTGCTGACCGGGGCCAACGGGGACGGAAGCCGGGGACTGAAAAAAATTGCACAGAAAGGCGGACTGACCCTTGTGCAGTCCCCTGAAACCGCCTACGCGCAGGAAATGCCCAAAGCAGCACTGGCCATGCTTTCCCCCGACTATATTCTGCCCCTGCATGAGATCGGTCCTTTTCTGCACAGGCTTTTCAGGAGAAAACATGCTGCATAAAACCCATATTCTCATTGTGGATGACCGGCAGGAAAACCTTCTTTCCACCCGTGCACTGCTGGAAAGTCCGGAACTGAATATTGTCTGTGCGCCTTCCGGCAACGCGGCTTTGGGCCTGACCCTGGATTATGATTTTGCCCTGATTCTGCTGGATGTGCAGATGCCGGATATGGACGGATTTGAAACCGCGGAACTGCTGCGGGCCCGGCAGAAAACCCGGCATATTCCCATTATTTTTCTCACAGCCATCAGCAAAGATTCCCATCATGTGTTCAAAGGATATGAAAAAGGCGCGGTGGATTATCTTTTCAAGCCCATCCGGCCGGAAATACTCCAAAGCAAGGTCCGTATTTTTACCCGGCTTCATCAGCAGCGCAAAGAACTGGAACGCACCAGGGATGATTTGCAGGAAACCGTGGCGGACCTGCGGGAATCCCGGCAGAAGCTCCGGGAATCCGAAGAAAAATACCGTCTGCTTGTGGAAAATGCCAATGATGTGATTCTGATTATTCAGGAGGGATATATCCGCTTTCACAACCCCAGGGCAGAAGAAGTGAGCGGATACACAGGGGAGGAACTGCGGGCCAGACCTTTTACGGACTATATCCACCCCGATGACCGGGAAGTGGTTCTGGAAAGACAGCGGATGCGGATGGCAGGCATTTCTTCGGGCATATACAGTTTCCGCTGCTGCAGCAAATCCGGGGAAGATATTTGGACAGAAACAGACGCGGTGCAGATTCAGTGGGAGGGAAAAGCGGCCATTCTGGCC
Source organism: Desulfobacteraceae bacterium (assembly GCA_011390755.1). Lineage (GTDB taxonomy): Bacteria > Desulfobacterota > Desulfobacteria > Desulfobacterales > Desulfococcaceae > JAABRU01. Next base: position 1,686 of record JAABRU010000245.1, read on the forward strand.
ATTCTCCGGGACATTACCCTGCAGCGCCGCCTGGAGGGGAAACTGCAGCAGACCCGGAAAATGGAGGCCATCGGAACCCTTGCCGGGGGAATTGCCCATGATTTCAATAATATTCTGGGTGTGATTATCGGGTACACAGAAATGTCGCTCCGGGGGCTTGGGGATACCGAACAGGTAAAACGCAATATGGATCAGATTTTACATGCCAGTGAGCGGGCCAGGGAGCTGGTGCAGCAGATTCTGACCTTCAGTCATAAAAACGAACAGGAATTTATGCCGGTCGTTCTGAATCCCCTTATCCGGGAAACCATGAAACTCCTGCGGGCCTCCCTGCCCAAAACCGTGGAAATCCGTCAGATAATACCTCCGGAACCCCTGAGCATTCTTTCCAGTCCCTCCCAGATTCATCAAATCCTGATGAATCTTTGCACCAATGCCTTCCATGCCATGGAAGAAAAGGGCGGTGTACTGGAGGTTTCCCTGGCTCCCTGCCGGGTTGATGCAGAAACCCAATGGCAGGAGCGTTCGCTGCTGCCGGGAAATTATATCCGTCTGACGGTCCGGGACAGCGGATGCGGCATTGATAAAGGGATTCTGCCCAGGGTTTTTGATCCCTTTTTTACCACCAAAGAGGTGGGAAAGGGAACCGGTATGGGGCTGTCTGTGGTGCACGGTATTGTGAAAAATCACAAAGGCTCTCTGCATGTGGACAGTGAAGCGGGCAAAGGGACGGTGTTTGAGATATTTTTCCCGCAGATCCTCTGCCCGGTCCGCGGGGAAAAAAAGACAGAATACCGCCTGCCCCCGGGCAGCGGGAATGTGCTTTTTGTGGATGATGAGGAACTCTTAACCGAAATCGCGAAACAGATGCTGGAACGTCTGGGATATACGCCGGAATGTTACAATGATCCGGTCATGGCCCTGGATTCTTTCCGAAAACAGCCCTCCCGTTTTGATATGCTTATCAGTGATATGACCATGCCGCGCATGAGCGGGGAAACACTGGCGCGGGAAGTGCTGAAGATCCGGCCGGAAATGCCGGTGATTCTGTGCACCGGTTACAGCGACAGCATGAACGAGGAAAAAGCAAGGCATATGGGGGTCCGTTCCCTGCTCTTCAAACCTTTGGACATTACCCGTCTGGCCAGGGGGATTCATCAGGTCATGCAGGATGCGGCAAATGAGCGCATTGCTTCCAGCACCGTTTCTTCCGCCTGAAAATGGGGCACATGCCCGCATCCGGGAATGAGACGCACCCGGGCCGGACCGGATACCTGCCGGGCAATGTCCCGGATATGTCCGGCCGTGGCATATTCGTCTGCCTCCCCCTGTATAAGCAGAAGGGGGCAGCGGATCTCCGGCAGATATTTTTCGATATTCCAGTGTACAAATGCGGGAGAAAGCCAGGTGAGGGCCCAGCGGTAAAAAACGCCGTCTGTGTTTTCCCCGTGGTAGAAGCGCAGTTTTTCCCGCAGATTTCCCTGTTCATACATGCGGACCGCTTTCCGGATGCCCGCGCGGGTGATGTCCTCATTATAAACATGCGCGGCTTCCGTAATGATTCCTTTAAAACGTTCTCCGTATAAGGCCGCCCCCAGCAGGGCAATGGAACCGCCGTCACTGTGGCCCACAGGGATACATTCCCCGATTTCCAGGGCATCCAGCAGTGCGGGCAGGTATGTTTCCGCTTCCTCCAGAAGATAGTCCAAAGCACGGGGCCCCGCGGGCAGGGGCGCGGTATCCGTGTATCCCCTGCGCGTATATATCAGTCCGGGGCATCGGAGCGCGCTGCAGAGTTTTTCCGGAAAATCTTTCCACATGGCAAGAGAGCCCAGTCCCTCATGGAGAAAGATCAGGGGCAGTGCACGGGGCAGGGGCCTGTCCGGCCATATTTTTTTCACCGGCAGCCGGCAGTCCCCTGCCTGCACATGCAGAATTTCAGTTTTCATCTGCGGCGAGCATTTTTTCATATGCCGGGTATCTCCCCATGACATCCTTCAGATATTCGGCTGTTTCCGCCGGGGTTTTCTGCTGCAGAAGGGAATAGACCGCGGCCCCGTTCTTTTTGGCCAGGGCATGGGTACGGACAAGTCGGCGGAGCCTGCCGGGTCCCCAGTTGTATGCGCAGACAGCAATATATCTTTGTGCGGTATCATCCGGAATATCATGAAAATGTCTTGTTTTTAACAGGTAATAGTAAGTGGTTCCCAGTTCGATATTTCTGGAGGGATCATAAAAATACGCCTCCGGCAGTATTTTCCGGGTGCGGTAGAGAAATCCGTAGGCCTCTTTTGCGCCGTAGGGGGGCATCAGCTGCATCAGCCCCAGGGCACCGTCCGGAGAGCGGGCCATGGGATTAAAATGGGATTCCGCATGGATCATGGCCATTATCAGTGCGGGATCCAGTTTCATTTTGCGGGCAAAATGACGCACAGTTCCCATATAATGTTTTGCCCTGATTTCAATATGATTCGGAAGCAGATCAAAATCCGCGCCGATGCGGACGCGTTTCACCCCGTCTTTGGAAACATAGACCCGTTTCCGCCGGAGTCCGGGCACGACCTCTTTTGTAATAAAATCCCGCATATTCTTATCGGTAAGGAGCTCCCCTTTCCGGTTCCGGATCTGTCCTTTGAGGAAAGGGTCCTTGTCCGGGGATTCGGCAGTCAGTACCCGCAGGGCGTGGAGAACGATTTTTTGTTCCGCGGTGTCCGGGATATTTCCGGAATCCAGGGGAATTACCGTTTCCAGGGCCACTTTTCCTCTTACAAAGTCCACCTGACCGCGGGTGTCCAGATCCGGACTGTAATCCACCCAGCTGTCCGTGCCCGGCAGTCTGACCGTATCCCATTTCCGGGCAATTGCCTCGGGTGCTGCCTTTATCCGAACTGTTTTTTCTGTTCCTGCACATCCTGCGGTAAGGATGCACAGCAGGATCAGGCAGCAGAATATTTTTTTCATGTTTCCCCTCCTCTGATTTCCCCGGCATAGGCGGCACGGGCCTCCTTTTCCGGCAGATCCGCCATAGCGCTGTAGCGGGGTGAAAAATGGAAGACGGTGAAATGTCTGACGGCTGCGCGGGCTGCCAGCAGACCGGCCTGCCGGGCCGTGAGATGATATTTCTGTGATGCGCTTTCCCGTTCGGAATCCAGAAAGGCCGCTTCAATAAAGAGATAATCCGAATTTTCTGCCAGTGCAAGTATTTTTTTCCGGTTTTCCGGGCTGAACAGTGCATCGGTAATATATGTGATTTTCTGGCCCGGGCTGATCCGGGCAATTTCATCACTGAGTTTTCCCAGGGAAAATGTGCGGGGATGATGGGCATCCGGAACTGTGAAAAGACTGTCCCGGGGCTGTTTTTCATGCAGGGCATGTTTGAAATCCCTGAGCCAGGGGCCCGGTGCCAGTTTCAGTTCCGCCAGTTTTTCTTTGATAATACTGATATGAATGTCTTCCTGCAGGGAAAAGGCCAGGCAGGGGATGCCGTGGTCAAGAAGGGCCGCGCAGACACGGAAGGAAGGTTCCCGGTAAATGCAGCCGTCAAAGACGTTTACGATATCCGGGGAGACAGGGCGGAAAGCATTTTTGCAGGCATATTCCCGGAAACGGATATGTCCGGCACAGATTTCCGCAGCCCGGATGATAAAATTGTTTTCATAATTTTCCACCAGATTCCAGTGATAGGCGGAAAGTTTGCCTTCCAGATGCTGCAGAAAATGCTCCGGCCCGAATACATGCAGTATTTTTTCTCTTCCCAGGCAGATCCGGAGAAAACGGTCAAATCCGGAAAAATGATCCATGTGCGTGTGGGAGATGAAAACCGCATCCGTGTGCAGAATATCCCGGTTGGACAGGGGCGACAGATCCCCGGCATCAAAGAGGATGGCCCGTTTTTCAAAGGCAAAGGGGATATATACACCCGGATCCCCCAGGGGGGGGTTGATCAGCCGGGGGTAAAAGGAAGGGCGCATGACTCAGGGGATATACTGCTTCACCTGCCGGTGGATGCAGTGGTAAATGTCTTCATCTGATCCGTAAATATCCACCGTGTCTTTGTGATGGATGAGTTTTTCAATGACAAAAGAGGTCAGGTAAAGACTGACAATATGGGGATTGGGAATCAGATTGCGTATGGGGGCCACCTGATAGTCCACATCAAAATCTTCGGCATACACCATATGGTCCAGGCATTTGTATATCTGCTCTTCCATTCCGTTTTTATTGGTGGTTTCCACCAGACTGTTTTCCACCAGCTTCATGGAAACCGAGTTGCTCAGGGCCTCAATATGTTCTTTGACCGCGCTGATGGACCTCCGCCGGGCATGTTCCTTGGAGGATTCGATTCTGGACAGGATGCTGGATTCCCGTGTACTGGGGCGAAACACTTTTGCCATAATATATTCCTTTCTGCAAAACTGAAAATCTGAGACCGCATTCCGGACCGGGCGCGGTACAGATCCGTATTTTTGGATAAAATGTATATGAAAGTCTCCCCGCGCACCCCGTTCCCACGCTCCGCGTCAGTGGTATTAAGTAAAGGGCATTACGGTAAGGATTTATTGGAGTGCCAAACGGAAAGTTTGGCAGTATTTTTGTGAATTATTTCAGTGTCCCAAACTTTCAGTTCGGGACTCCTTCCCCCTTAACGGAATGGCATTGACGCTTCGCGTACTGTGATGACGCGGAGCGTCTGATCCGCATTCCCGCGCGGAGCGCGGGAACGGGAGAGCTTTTACGCTGATGGCGGGTTCCGCTGCCGCTTCCCCACCCTGCGCTCCTTACGGGGCTCCGCCCCGTAAGGAGCATCGCCGGAAGAGGTGCTGTCCCCCTCTTCCGGATTCATCCCTGTATCCGCCTCTCTTATATTGACAGGGCAGGGGAATTGCAAGAAAAATGTTCAGCTTTCTTCAATAATAATCTGAATTTTTTTATGGCCGTTCCACTGATTCCGGCGCACACGGTAGGCCAGGCGGTCAAAACGGGTGGGAAGGCAGCCGGGATCAATATGAAACTGCACGGCCTCAATCACAGGGGAACGCAGAGAATCCGGTTTTTTCTCTTCCCCATGGGACTGGTACAGCATCATGCGGCGGTGTTTTCCCAGAAATACGGAGGAACTGTTTACCAAAACATTCCGGGCCATGAACAAAGGTTCGGGATTGCCTTCCCCGAAAGGCTGCAGGGAATCCAGTTCATCGAGAAAATCCTCTGTTATCCGGTCAAAATCCAGTTCACTGTCAATGAGAACCGTTCCGGAAAAATCCTGCTGTCCGCGCTGAAGCGCGACGGTTTTGTCAAAATCCTTCCGGAATTTTTCGATGCACTTTTCGCTGATGCGCAGACCCGCGGCCATGGGATGTCCCCCGAATTTGTCCAGGTGTCCGGCACATGCCCGCAGTGCCTCATATATATTGATGCCGGGAATACTGCGGCCCGAACCTTTGCCCATGCCGCCGCGCACGGCAATGAGAATCACGGGCCGGCAGAAATGTTTCACCAGTTTGGCAGCGACAATGCCCAGCACCCCCTCATGCCAGCGGGAATGGGAAAGCACCAGGCTGTTTTCTCCCATCTGCTCCGGTTTTTTTTCCAGATCCGCCAGGATTTGTTCCGTAATTCCTTTTTCGGTGTTCTGCCGTTTTTTGTTCAGATAATCCAGGTGCAGGGCCAGCGCTTCCGCTCGTTTGTGATTCCGGGTACGCAGCAGTTCCACGGCAAACCGGGCATGATCCAGGCGGCCCGCCGCATTGAGCCGGGGGGCCAGACGGAAGGCGATGTCATCGGCATCCGGGGCGCGGTCCTTCATGCCGGAGATTCGGGCCAAAGCCCGGATACCGGGACGGCCCCCTTTGCGGATCATTTCAATTCCGGTGCGGGCCAGCACCCGGTTTTCATCCAGCAGGGGAACCATGTCCGCGATGGTTCCCAGGGCCACAAGATCACAGAAATATTTCAGATTCGGTTCTTTCCGGCTTGTCCAGAATCCCTGTTCCCGCAGGTATTTCCGCAGGCATATGAGCAGGGCAAAAACAACCCCCACTCCGGCCAGATGCCCGTAACCCGAAGGGCAGTCGGCTCTGCGGGGATTGACCACGGCCAGGGCCGGAGGCGGCCTGCGGATACTGTGATGGTCGGTAATAATCATGTCAATTCCGCTGTCTTTTGCTGCTTTTACCGCATCATGGCGGCCGGACCCGCAGTCCACGGTGATAATCAGATCGGTTTCCGCGGGGAGCGCGTAGGCGTATATGTGATCGGTCTGTATATCATAGCCCTCTTTTGTACGGTGCGGAATATAATAGGATACATCTGCCCCGGCATACTGCAGAAATTCCAGCAGCAGGGTGGTGGCAGTTACCCCGTCCACATCATAATCTCCGAAAATGAGAATTTTTTCCCGCTCCCGGAGGGCAGCGGCAATGCGTTTTACCGCCTTGTCCATATCCTGCATGGCAAAGGGCGGCCGGATTCCTGCCAGGGAAAAATCCCGGAAATTCCGGATTTCGGATTCACTGATAATATTCCGGTTGACCATAACCGCGGCCAGCAGCGGGGAGCATCCCAGAAAACCGCGCACTTTTTCCACATCACCCGGATCCGCCTGCAGAATTGTCCATTCTTTTTTCATGCCGCATTCATACCCCATATTCCTTCCGGGAACAATCATTAATTTGCCCTGTTTCTCTGTCCCCTTTGCAAACAGGGGTTGCATTTTTTCTGGCAGCAGGCAATGCTCCGCTTCTGCCCCCCGGCATCTGAAACCGCAGTTTTTTTGAATGCTCCCTGCACTTTTCTATTGAAATGCCATAGAGATAATGGTACGCTGATATCTCAGGGTGCTGGGTGCTGGGTGCTGGGGACTGGGTGCTCTGGGTGCTGGGGACTGGGTGCTCTGGGTGCTGGGGACTGGGTGCTCTGGGTGCTGGGGACTGGGTGCTCTGGGTGCTGGGTGCTGGGGACTGGGTGCTCTGGGTGCTGGGTGCTGGGGACTGGGTGCTGGGTGCTGGGTGCTGGGGACTGGGTGCTGGGTGCTGGGTGCTGGGTGCTGGGTGCCGGAAAGCATGAAAGCTGCGCGGAGTGCGAAAATGAAGGCCGAGGCCGGTTTTTCGCAGACACTTTCAT
>JAABRU010000246.1 GCA_011390755.1 Desulfobacteraceae bacterium
AAACCCTAGGAGGCGGATTGAAGATCGACTCCGGAAGTCTTAAACCCCTCAAGGCGGGGCAAATGTTTCTACGATTTTTAAAAAAGCAGTGGCAAGATACGGAATAGTCTTAAACCCCTCAAGGCGGGGCAAATGTTTCTACGGATCCAACTGTCTATAACCTTGACACGAGGATTATGTCTTAAACCCCTCAAGGCGGGGCAAATGTTTCTACGGTTTAATAAGGCCAGAAGACTACAGTAATGCATAGTCTTAAACCCCTCAAGGCGGGGCAAATGTTTCTACTAATGTTCTTAGTAAATGATAATGTACCGCCTTTTGTCTTAAACCCCTCAAGGCGGGGCAAATGTTTCTACAGAAGAAATCGCAGCTATGTGTGAATGTCTAGCCGCTGATTTGTCTTAAACCCCTCAAGGCGGGGCAAATGTTTCTACCAAACAGACACTGAGTATGTTGGCCTGGTCAGAAGTCTTAAACCCCTCAAGGCGGGGCAAATGTTTCTACAGGAAGTACTGTTTAATGACAAAGCCGTCAGTCATTTTGTCTTAAACCCCTCAAGGCGGGGCAAATGTTTCTACAGTAAAAAGAAGAAAAGACAGGATCAACCCGTAAGTCTTAAACCCCTCAAGGCGGGGCAAATGTTTCTACTGACGAAAAGTTTCAACCTTCCGAAAGTCTGTAAGATTTGTCTTAAACCCCTCAAGGCGGGGCAAATGTTTCTACAATAATGTTTGAATTAGATGACAGAGCTATCATTAAGTCTTAAACCCCTCAAGGCGGGGCAAATGTTTCTACAGCAGAGTATCCGAATGCCCCGGCAGATGAGGATTCTGTCTTAAACCCCTCAAGGCGGGGCAAATGTTTCTACTGAAACGAATGAGACAGCTGATTCGGACATGATAAAAGTCTTAAACCCCTCAAGGCGGGGCAAATGTTTCTACAAAGTAACGTAAAGGCCGTTGCAGACGGCCTAAATGTCTTAAACCCCTCAAGGCGGGGCAAATGTTTCTACAAACTATCCGAACTGGATAAGGTAAGTCCTCGAAAGAGTCTTAAACCCCTCAAGGCGGGGCAAATGTTTCTACAATGATTAAGAACACTATTACTGCAGTATTGACTATGTCTTAAACCCCTCAAGGCGGGGCAAATGTTTCTACGAACTGATAACAGCAGAAACCGAAAAAATGCAGGAGTCTTAAACCCCTCAAGGCGGGGCAAATGTTTCTACGTAGGTGAAAACCCAAACCTTAGAAACGATCCAATAGTGAGTCTTAAACCCCTCAAGGCGGGGCAAATGTTTCTACAGATAAAATTAAGGAATATTGTAAGGAATATAATAAGAAGTCTTAAACCCCTCAAGGCGGGGCAAATGTTTCTACAAGTAAGTGGAAATCTGGGTAGCGTTGGAATAATCAAGTCTTAAACCCCTCAAGGCGGGGCAAATGTTTCTACTGAAGAAAAATCCTCTGAACCAGCAGAGGAGAAAGGTCTTAAACCCCTCAAGGCGGGGCAAATGTTTCTACGGTCCTCCTGACCCCGCTGACCAGCTCACCCGTTTGTCTTAAACCCCTCAAGGCGGGGCAAATGTTTCTACTCTTGCCTTTTTATTATCCTGTTTTTCAGAAACTTGCAACACCTTTTTCACAGATCCCCCCAGAAAAATGTGACCGGTCATTTTTCACTCCTTTCATTCAGGCAGCAGAGCATATCTAACTACCTGAAATAAATAAAAATATAAAATCCCACAGATGATTTTTCACTAAAAAACGGATAAGATTCTGAAATTATAAAATAAAACTCCAAAACAGATCATGACCTGTCCCCTGCCTGCCATCCTCCGTGGAAAAAACCGCCATTTTATTGAAATCGCAGGAAATATATAATTTCCCGGATTCTTTCGCTATGCCAGACGGCAAGACCTGACACTCCGGCACAGCCTGCAGGGGGAATCTGAAAACCTGCCCCCGAACCCCTTCCCCCACTTATTTATTACGGTGCTGACAATATGTTTTCCAACAAAATTGATAGTGGGTCAAATCGCCTGAATCCCCCTCCCTCCGGAGGAGGGGAATTTCAAATCAAGCGATTTGACCCACTACCAAAAAATTGTCAAAAAAATTGTCAAAAAAGAAAAATATTTTTCTTTATCTCTTACTGACATGAAAAATATTTTTCTGTAATTCCGCTTTTTCCGATCCCCCTTTTCCGGGCAAACAGAAATATTATCTTATAAACAGGCAACTTATCATGAATATGAAAAAACAGTTCTGTTTTGGCAGGCAATTTGCTAAAAGAATCAGATGAAGGAAAAATATCTGCCAAAGCGCATATACATTTCAAAGCGGACTTCAGAAATAAAGCGAATGCGGATAAAATATTCGGGGTAATTATCATGCAGTCATTATACATACACAACCATAATACAACAGCAGAGGAAAGCAGACTATGAAAACATCTTTATTCAAAAAGCTACTGGGGGACCGGCTCAATACCCGTGTTTTTTTCGGGACCGCGGCCCTGGCCCTTCCTTTTATGATCTTTGGCGGTTTGTCCCCGGAAAAACTGGACAAAGTCAGCAATACGGCCCTGGCCTACCTGACCGGTTCCTGGAGCTGGCTCTATCTCATCAGTTGCAGTCTTTTTGTGCTGATCTGCATTCTCATCGCCCTTTCCCCTCTGGGGAAAATCCGCCTGGGAAAAGATGATGAGGTTCCGGAATTCAGTTTTCTGAGCTGGTTTGCCATGCTTTTTTCTGCGGGAATGGGAATCGGCCTGGTGTTCTGGGCCTGTTCGGAACCCATGTATCATTATATGAGTCCTCCGACCGGGGAAGGAAGTACATCGGCCGCCGCACGTCTGGCCTTTGAAATTTTCTACTTCCACTGGGGACTCCATGCCTGGGCCACCTATGTGGTGGTGGGGCTGCCCATGGCCTATTTTACCTTCCGCAAAGGGCATCCGGCCGTCATCTCGGCCTGCCTGCGTCCGGTGCTGGGCCAAAAAATCAGTCAGGGAATCGGCGGAAATCTGGTGGATGTGCTGGCCATCTGGGCCACCATCATGGGCGTTGTCACCTCTCTGGGCATGGGGGCTTTGCAGATCAGCAGCGGCCTGGAACATTCCACCGGCATACCGGCCACAGCCGGCAACGCGGCCATTATTATCGCTGTGATTACCTGTCTGTTTATCATTTCCGCACTTACGGGGGTCAGCAAAGGAATCAAGGTCCTGTCCCTGCTCAATGTGTCCCTCATGGTCATTCTGCTGTTTTTCTTTTTTATTTTCGGTCCTTTTTCCTATCTGCTGCAAACATTTTTCACTGCCCTGTGGGATTATGTCCGGGATTTTGTCCCGCTGGCCACCAGTCTTGTCCTTTTTGACAACCCGGAATGGACCAAAGGCTGGACAGTTTTCTACTGGGCCTGGTGGGTGGCCTGGGCTCCTTTTGTGGGGGCCTTTATTGCCCGCATTTCAAGGGGAAGAAGCATCCGGGAATTCATCCTCGTGGTTCTCATTGCCCCTCCCCTGTTTTCCTACATCTTTTCCGTGGGTCTGGGCGGAACCGCCATGTACATGGATATGTTTCAGAATGCACCCATCGGGGAGGCCGTGAAAAAAAGTGTGGAAGTGGCCCTGTTTGAAACCCTGAAACACCTGCCCTTTTATTTTGTACTGGTTCTGTTCACCAACCTCCTGATCACCTCCTTTTTTATCACCTCCGCGGATTCCGCCACCTATGTCATCAGCCGCTATTCCACAGGCGGTCTGCCCTCATCGGATGCAGGTGCCGGACGCCGTATGATTGTTTTCTGGGGCATGGTGCTGGGCGGACTGGCCATTGTACTCATTTATTCCGGCGGATTAAAGGCCCTGCAGACGGCCTCCATTGTCGGGGCTTTTCCCTTTCTTTTTGTCATGTTCCTGCTGCTTGTCTCGGTTATCAGAGAACTGCTGACAGAATACCGGCAGATGGGGAAATAAAGGTTTGAAAAATGAATGATTCCATTGCACAGGCCCTGTCGGAAAATGCAGGGGGCAGGGAAGCCGCGTATGATTTTGAGGCGGCCCGGAAAGTATATGCACAGATTGTTTCAGACTTTCCCGGCACAATACAGGCAGCCCGTGCGGCCGAACGGATGCCTGTCACGGAGGCCCTGATCCGGGAAAAGCGTTTTTACGGGCAGATTCATGAAAATGCCAAAAAACTGCTCACGGAAACCGGTATCAATATCGCGGACAGCAAAAGGATCATGGAAATCCTGGTCAGTGCCGATGCCATTGATTTCAAAAACCGGCAGGCGGTTTTCATCCCCCTGAAAGCGGATTATGTGGAAGAATGCCTGGAAATGCTTCCCCCCACCTTTCCCGGAGACCCCGGCATTCTTTCCCCGGGAACCGGCCCTGCCTTTTCTTCTCCGCGGGGCAGGGCGGACAGGAACAAAGCCGCGGACCGGTCGGAACTGGAAAAAATCATCCGGACTGTGGGGGAATATGCGGATGCGGTCCGTATTTTCGCGCTTCCTGTTCCCGCAGATGAAAGCCTTTCCGATTTTGAATGCGCCCGGATGATGGAATACGGGTTCAGCGGTCTGAAAATGATTTCCACTGCCCGGATGGATGACTGGGAGGCCTGGTCTTTCCGCGGCCGGGAAGACTGGCTGGACTGTGTCTGCCTTATGTCCTCCCTGTCTCCGGTCCCTGCTGCGACCGATGCCTTTATCCGCAGTGCGGAAACCCGGAACCACCTGCTGCTGGCTGATTTCTCCACCGCGGAAACTTCCGGTGCTGACAGTCCGGAATCCCTGCTGACAATGGTGCATACCCATGTTCTGTTCATGATGGTACTGGCCCAGACCCTGAATCCGGGAATTACCTGCATTCACGGAGGAATGCCGGGAATCTGCAGTCATATTTCCACGCATGGTGCATCCCTTCTCCCCCGTCCCTCATCGCTTCTCAACGCTGCCCTGGCCCGTCTCAATCTCTGGATTACGGGCTTTCCCTCCGCGCAGATGATGTGTTCCCCGGCCAAAGAATCCGGCCCTGACCGGGCAATGATGAAAGCATACGGATTCCACATGCTGTTCCGGGCATTCGGCATGAAAGATCAGCCGGCAGTTTTTAGTCTGGAACAGCTCATCCGGGACTGTGAAGCGGAAAGGCTGTCGGCACAGAACCCTGTTGAGAAAATCCTGCCCCTGAATTTTCAGGATAAGGTAATGCTCTGTCAAAGTTGATGATCTCGCAAAAAGTCCGAAAATCAGATGTTGATACACTTTAACAGCCTGATTTTATTTACATCATTTTTTGGGAATCTGACTTTTTACCGATTCATCAAAGTTAAACTGACGACTTATGTCACTCCTGCAGGGGCCTGCTGCACAGGCCGAAGTAAATTTTTTACCCTTGTAAAAAGTCCGGACCGGGGAGTTATTTTTTTAGGTCAATGACATTGGATACAGAGATTCTGTTTCCTGATGACAGATCAGCGGATTTGACCCGCTGCCCAATATATCCTGCTGAATTCATTTCCTGTTTTTTTCCCATTTTCTCCAGTTGATAAAATGCAGATGATGCAGACCGGTTTTGCGGATGACCCGCTCATCCGCATCATCCCCGATGAAAAGGCAGTTTTCATCCAGATGATAAATGCGGTTGTATTTGGTGCGGATTCTTCCCTGCAGACGGCCGGTGAAAGAGCCGTCTGCCCCGATTTCCGGTTCATTGACATCCAGTATAATTTTTTCCGGCTGAATTCCCATATGCCGCAGCTCGTTTCGCACATCCTCTCTTTGCAGAAAACTGCGGATGGCAAGGGGGAAGGAGCCCTGGGAATAAATCCGGATTTCCGGAAATACCGCATTTTCAGAAAATATCCCGCGGAGTATGGCAAGCAGCTGCGGATTGAGATGCACGGTATGCGGATCCGCAGAAATACCGGATGGCAGAATCCTCATAAAGCGGAAGGGAAAGGACATCCGGTGGCAGATCATTTTTTCTATGCTGCTGCCGCTTATCCCCCGGAAGGCTTTAAAGGCGGTCTTTACGGCCTGTTCGGATGTGGCGGGGAAAGAAGAAAAGAAGAGGGATAAAAATCCCCGGCACATACTGCTGCAAAAAAAATGTATTTTCCGGTGCAGGGGCAGATTTTCGTGCAGCAGCAGAAAAAGCACCCATTTTACAAGGATACTTTCCCGGATGAAAGTTCCGTCAAAATCCAGCACAATTATCCCCGGAGGGCAGTCCTTTTCCGGTTTTCCTGCCCCGGGAGAGTCATTTTTCTCTTTTGTATGTTCCATAAGGAATTCCCGAATATTTTTTTCAGATACGCGCATTGCCCAAAATGGTCTGATAACACATTTTACAGAAATATCAAACAGTTTTCCGGATAATTGCCGGAGAGTCTCTCTTGCCTGAAAATCAATGTCTCTGACTTTGGAAAATTACGGAGTGCCAAACGGAAAGTCCGGCAGTATTTTTGTGAATTATTTCAGACTCCGGCACTTTCCGTTCGGGATTCCGGACATATTCTTTCCGCCTGAAGTCAATGACACTGACCTGAAAATATCAGAAAAGCTTATTTCCCGGAAGCGATCTGTTTATGATTAAAAAAAGAAATACCTGTTTGACAAAACAGACTTTTCTGCGTTATACGATTATTATCATCACTAACAGAACAGGGAAAATTATGACAGAAGAAACCCCTTTTGCCATCATAAAAAACACAGCGGATCCGGATTCCGAACCCCACCGGAAGCGCCGGGCCTTTCTGGCAAAACTGCGCCATGAACTGCGGACCCCCCTGAATGCCGTTATCGGTTACAGTGAAATGCTGCTGGAAGATGCGGAAGATGCGGAAAACTGCACGGATGAATTTATCACCTGCCTGGAAGATATTCACACCGGGGGAAACCGGATGCTGCGCATCGTAAATGAAATTCTGGATGCCACCCGTACTGTATTTCTCACTGAACCGCATGATATTGAAAAAATAGGGAAATCTCTGGAATTCCGAATGGGCGGCCCTCTGGAAACAGTGCTTGCCTGCTGTGACACCGTGCACCGGACAGCCGGAAAAATGGAAATGACGGATTTTATTTCAGACATCGAAAATATCCGGGAGGCGGTCGGACTGCTGCAGCAGCAGGTGAAAAATTTTCTGATGACATCGGATATTCCGGAAACAAAGGGGAATGATTCCCGGAAATCCTGCGACACAGCCTCTTTGGCCCGTAATGCGGTTGATTCCATCCGTTTTTATCACAGTGAGGCACTTCCGGATACATCGGCAGGGCATATTCTCCTGGTGGATGATAATGAGATGAACCGGGCTGTCCTTTCCCGTTACCTGAGCCGCAAAGGTCACAAACCTTTTGTTGCGGAAGACGGATACCGGGCATTGGAAATGCTGGAAAAGCAAAGTTTTGATCTGATTCTTCTGGATATTATGATGCCGGAGCTGGACGGATTTCAGGTGCTGGATCGGCTGAAAAAAAATAAGGAAATGAAGGATATTCCGGTAATTATGATATCAGCACTGGATGAAATGGAATCGGTGGTCCGATGTATTGAGATGGGGGCCGAAGACTACCTGCCCAAACCCTTTGAACCGGTGCTGCTCAATGCCCGTATCGGGGTGTGTCTGGAAAAAAAACGGCTCCGTGACCGGGAAAAAGAATTTGTCCGGCAACTTCAGGCGGAACAGGAAAAATCCGAAGACCTGCTGCTGAATATTCTGCCCAGGGAAATAGCCCAGCGACTGAAGCAGGGGGAAACCAATATTGCGGACAGTTTCCCGGATGTTTCCGTACTTTTTATGGATATTGTCGGTTTTACCGAGCTGGCCGGCAACGTCACCCCCAGGCAGCTGGTTGAATTCATGAATGCCATTTTTTCCTCTTTTGACCGTCTGACCGAATCCCACGGGCTGGAAAAAATCAAAACCATCGGGGATGCCTATATGGTGGTCGGCGGGCTTCCCCTGCCGAAGGCCGATCATGCACAGTCTATCGCGGAAATGGCCCTGGACATGCTGGATGAAATGGAAAAACTGAACCGGATGATGAACAGCTCTTTCCGGATTCGCATCGGAATCAATACCGGCCCGGTGGTCGCCGGTGTCATCGGAATCAAAAAATTTACCTATGATTTATGGGGACGGACCGTAAACCTGGCCAGCCGCATGGAATCCCACGGTATTCCCGGATCTGTTCAGATGACGGAACAGACATACAGACTTCTGGCAGACCGTTACTGCTTTGAAAAAAGAGGCCCTCTCCATATCAAAGGGGAAGGGGAAATGATCACCTGGCTGCTGAAAGGTCGGAAAAACTGACCCTCTTTTTGCAGGGACCGGCAAATCTCCGGATTATTTTTTATTTGCCATCTTCCGTAAAAAAATATACATATCATCCGGATTGCATTTCAATGTCATTTACTTAAAACTCCCCTCCCCTGAGGGAGGGGCCGGGGGAGGGTGAAAAAGGGGCTTTCTGACTCGTTTCCGGGCTCCGCCCCTAAGACTCCCCTCCCTGAGGGAGGGGCCGGGGGAGGGGATTTTTGCTTAACTTAATGCCATTGGGGCTCCGCCCGGGAACGGTTGATATTTTCATGTTTCGTTGTGACCCATGACTCATGGAAAGCCCCCTGCAGAGACGCACGGCGTGCGTCTCTGCGGTGTGCTTCTTCTGCAGAGACGCACGGCGTGCGTCTCTGCGGCGTGCGCCTTCTGCAGAGACGCACACCGTGCGTCTCTACGGTGTGCGCCTTCTGTAGAGACGCACACCGGACGTCACT
>JAABRU010000086.1 GCA_011390755.1 Desulfobacteraceae bacterium
CCGAACCCCTGACACCGAACACCTGACACCGAACCCCTGACACCTGCCACCGAACACCTGACCCCTGCCACCGAACACCTGACCCCTGCCACCGAACACCTGACCCCTGCCACCGAACACCTGCCACCGAACCCCTGACACCTGAAACCTCCCCCAAAAATTTCTTGACAATCCGGCATTCTTCCATTATTCTTTACGGAAAATTATTATTAATTAATTATCTTTATTAAAAGAGAATCATGAGAACTAAAAACCGTCTTGACATAATGATCCAAAAACTCAGGGAAAAAGAATACCGGATTACCCCGCAGCGTCTTGCCATCCTCAGAATACTGGCTGAAAGTGCCGAACATCCTGATGTGGAAAAAATATATGCACAGGTAAAAAAAAATTTCCCGACCACCAGTATAGCCACTGTGTATAAAACCATTTCTGTGCTCAAAGATGTGGGAGAAATTCTGGAAATCAGTTTCGGAGATGGAAGTAATCATTATGACGGTAACAGACCTTTTCCCCATCCGCATCTGATCTGTACCCGATGCAGGAAAATCATTGATCCGGATTTGGAGTCACTGACTTATGTTACAGATGAACTGTCCAAAGATACCGGTTTTCAGATTACCAGTCACCGCCTGGATTTTTTCGGAATCTGTCCGGAATGTCAGAAGAATGCGGAGGCCGGGGACAAATAGACCGGGGCAATTATAAAAATAATTATGTGGGATTTAACTCTTTTCAAGTTCTGTGATTTATGATAATATACATCCTAATAAATTTCATCCCTGCATGTTCTGCCAGCATCAAATGCCAATACTGCTGGCTTAGGGTGCAGGGGTCTATTGCATACGCCCCTGCAGCCCCCGGTTTTTCTTATGCCAGCAGCATTGAGTCCCAATAACATGAAGCGAAGGCGCTGACTCTTTTCTGTAAGAAAACGGAAAGGCAGGAATTAAAGAACTTTATGCCAATAACATGAAGTGAAGGAGCTGACTCTTTTCTGTCCCCCTTTGGGAAATGGGGATGCAGGGGAATTTTCAGACGGTTGAAAAAATCCCCCGTCCCTTTTTTCAAAGGGGGACAGAAAATTTTCAGTATGATTTATTTTTTACAATAGCACAAGGAGAGCGGAAATGAAGGACAAAAGCACTAAACTGACCAACGCTGTCGGCGCGCCTGTTCCCGACAACCAGAATGCCCTAACCGCAGGACCCAGAGGCCCTATGCTGCTGCAGGATGTGTGGTTTTTGGAAAAACTTGCCCATTTTGACCGGGAGGTCATTCCGGAGCGGCGTATGCATGCCAAAGGCTCCGGCGCTTACGGCACATTTACCGTCACCCATGACATTAGGAAGTACAGCAGGGCAAAAATATTCTCCGAAGTCGGTAAAAAAACAGATTTGTTTATCCGTTTTTCCACAGTGGCCGGAGAAAGGGGCGCGGCAGATGCCGAGCGGGATATCCGCGGTTTTGCCATCAAATTTTATACAGAAGAAGGCAACTGGGATCTGGTGGGGAACAACACCCCTGTGTTTTTCTTAAAGGATCCCCTCAAATTCCCCGACCTGAACCATGCTGTGAAACGCGATCCCAGAACCAATATGAGAAGTGCGAAAAATAACTGGGATTTCTGGACATCCCTGCCCGAAGCCCTGCATCAGGTCACCATTACCATGAGTGAGCGGGGGATTCCCTTCTCCTACCGCCATATGAACGGTTACGGCAGTCATACCTTCAGTCTGATCAATGCAGACAATGAACGTTTCTGGGTCAAATTCCACCTGAAAACCCGGCAGGGCATTAAAAACCTGACAGATGCGGAAGCCGAAGCCATTATCGGCAAGTGCCGGGAAAGTCACCAGCGCGATCTGCTGGAAAGTATTGATAAAGGGGATTTCCCCAAATGGAATATGAAAATTCAGGTGGTTCCGGAAAAAGAGGCCGCCAATTTCCCCTTCAACCCCTTTGATCTGACCAAAGTCTGGCCCCATAAGGATTATCCGCTCATAGATGTGGGAGTGCTGGAACTGAACCGGAATCCGGAAAACTATTTTGCAGAGGTGGAACAGGCGGCCTTCAATCCGGCCAATATTGTGCCCGGCATCGGTTTTTCCCCGGACAAAATGCTCCAGGGCCGTCTTTTCTCATACGGTGACGCGCAGCGTTACCGCCTGGGGGTAAATCACAATCTGATTCCGGTCAACCGTGCCCGCTGCCCGGTACACGCCTATCACCGGGACGGACTGATGCGGGTGGATGATAATTACGGAAGTACACTGGGATACGAACCCAACAGTTACGGCCAATGGCAGGAGCAGCCGGATTTTTCCGAACCGCCCCTGAGCATTGAAGGCGCTGCAGACCACTGGAATCACCGGGAAGACAGTGATGATTATTACACACAGCCCGGTAATCTCTTCCGCATAATGAGTCCGGAACAGCAGAAGGTTCTTTTTGAAAATACTGCCAGAGCCATGGGGGATGCGCCCAAAGAGATTAAAATCCGTCATATCGGCAACTGCATGAAAGCGGATCCGGCATACGGGGAAGGGCTTGCAAAGGCACTGGATATCCCGATGAGTGAAATTCCCAGATAAAGAAATGCGCTGAGCTTCGGAACCGGGAACATTCATCCGGTTCCGGTATTGTATAAATGGAACTCGTGAGTCATAAATTTTCCCGTAAGTATCTGAAGTTACGGAATTCCCTCTTTGTAAAGGGGGGCAGGGGGATTTCCTCCCTGATTCTCTGAAATCCTCCTGAATCCCCCTTTTCCAAAGGGGGGCTTTCATCAGAATTTATGACTGCCGAGAAATGGAAGAACAACGAGGAGAACGGTATGAAAAAGTGGCAATGCCAGGTCTGCGGTTACATCCATGAAGGGGACGAACCTCCGGATCAGTGCCCGGTATGCGGTGCGAGCAAAAGCATGTTTGAGCAGATCGGAGGGGAAGAGACTGTTGAAGAAAAAAGTGAAACTGCGGAAAAAGAAAAAACAGTAAGCGGCAGTGCGGAAAAATGGAAATGCACTGTCTGCGGCTATGTCCATGATGAAAAAGAACCGCCCGTTCACTGCCCGGTCTGCGGTGCGGCCGGAAATCTGTTTGAACCTCTTGCAGAAGAAGTAAAAACAGACAGTTCCAAAACAGAAAAGAAAAAAACAGTGTCCCCGGTGATAACAGACCCGCGGAAAGTGGATCTGGGGCCTGCACCGGAATCCGGAAAAGAACGGATTCTCCATATGGCGATGGAGCAGATACTCAAGCATCATTTACATCCCCTGACGGTCCATGTTCCCAACGGTGTGCTGCCGCTTTCCTTTATACTGCTCATCCTGGCGACCATTTCCGGCTGCGATACTCTCCGGATCGTGGCGGCCTGCAATATGATATTTGTCGTGCTGGCCATGCCGGTGGTACTTTTTACCGGTTATGTGGAATGGAAAAAACGTTACAAAGGCTTTCTCAGCAAAAGATTTCTGACCAAAATCATCTGTGCCGCGATTGTGGCTGCAACCTCCCTGCTTGCGGCCCTATGGCTGCTGCTGGAACCGGATGTTCTCCGTTCCGGGCACCGCTGGATTTTTCTGCTGACCAACCTCATTATGCTGGGCGCAGCCGGGGTGGCCGGATTTATCGGCGGCAAACTGGTTTTCAGGGATTGAAATTCTGCTGTTACCCCGAACGGGCAAATGAATTCCGTATCATTTGCCTATATTCATAACGATAAAAAATGAAAGGAAATTTTATTTTGAAAAGTATCAAAGGAACCCGGACAGAAAAGAATCTGCTCACCGCATTTTCAGGTGAATCCCAGGCCCGTAACCGTTACAGCTATTTTTCCGGTGCGGCCAAAAAAGAGGGATTTGTGCAGATTGCCGACATTTTTGATGAAACTGCCAACCAGGAAAAAGAACACGCCAAACGTCTTTTCAAATTTCTGGAAGGCGGAGAAGTGGAAATCACCGCTGCCTTTCCTGCCGGTGTTATCGGCTCCACCTATGACAACCTGATTGCCTCGGCAGAAGGGGAACGCTATGAGCATACAGAAATGTATCCCGATTTTGCCAAGGTTGCCAAAGAAGAAGGGTTTGAAGCCATTTCCATGGTATTTCTGGCCATCGGTGTGGCAGAAAAACAGCATGAAAAACGCTATGTGGAACTGGCCGGAAATATCAAAGCCGATAAAGTCTTCAAACGGGAACAGTCTGTGGTATGGCGCTGCCGCAACTGCGGATATATCCACGAAGGTGCGGAAGCACCGCTGATGTGTCCGGCCTGCGCCCATCCCCAGGCCCATTTTGAGCTGCTGGGTGAAAACTGGTAATATCCCGGAATTTTCTGTCTGAAATATTCATGTATTTCCCCCCTTTCTTTCATGCGGAAAGGGGGGATTTTTTTTGTCAGAATTACTGCCCTGCCTGGATCGGTGCAAATCCCCTGCTTTTTTGGGCAGCGGGTCAGACGGGTTGATGAATCCGATGTGTTTCTTCTTTATCTCGCTCCCAGACTCCGCGTCCGGTTCTTTTGCTGCGGGACGCGGAAGTGTCCCCCCTGCATCAATGGCATTAAGAGTCTATCCGAAAACCTATTAGTGTCCCGCCCTGATTGAAAAGCCTTATCACCGGGCTTTTGCAGATGATTCAGAAAATTATCCGATCCGTTTCAGAATCAGTGCAATAACAAACAGACGCAGGGTCTTTTCAATTATCGCAGGACACAATCGAAAACCTCCGAAACCGGTTTTTGCAGCGGGTGAAAACAGGGGTTCAGAATGCCAAAAGACGGGTTTTCGGATAGGTTCTATAGTGCGTCGCAGATGAACTGATACCGTAAATTCTGTTTTCAGTTTCCGAATGTTAAAAAAACTGGCAGGACAAAACAGGTATCAGTTCATCTGCTAT
>JAABRU010000087.1 GCA_011390755.1 Desulfobacteraceae bacterium
CCGATCTCCTGAACACCTGACACCTGAACACCTGACCCCTGACACCTGAACCCCTGACACCTGACACCTGACACCTGAACCCCTGACCCCCTGACCCCTGAACCCCTGCCCCCTGAACACCTGCCCCCCAATGACATTGACTGATAACTGTCATGCTTCCTTCACCTTCATGGCCCCCAGATATATATGCCCTTTCTGACCGTCAATACTGATATAATCCCCGGCCCGGATGACAATATTCTTCTCCTCCCCCTTTTTCACATTTTCAAAAATTCCCTTACCGTCCTTTTGCAGGCAGAAAAGATTCCCGCAGCCCACCACACAGGTTTTTCCCAAACGGTGGGCCACCACGGCCGCATGGGAAGTGACACCTCCGCGGGCTGTAAGGATTCCGTCCGCCGCATTGATTTCTTTAATATCATCGGGCACAGTATCGCCCCGGATAAGGATGAGACTGGTTCCCTTTTCTTTTTCCTGCCAGCTTTCGATTTCCTCCAGAGTAAAGACAGCCCGTCCGCTCATGGCCCCGCCGCTGACACCGATGCCGTTGCCCAGCAGCTGATTTTCATTCATACTGTCCGGATCAAAGGTATAGACTTTTTTGCGCTGCCGGATGGACATATTGCGGCTTTGCAGCAGCCAGAGATTTTCGGCTTCCGGACCTTCAAAGGTAAATTCAATTTCCTGGGGACTCCATCCTCTTTTATAAATCAGTTCGGTGGCCCATTCTTTGAGACGGTTGAAAATATGGGAAAAATGGGTTTCCAGGGTGATATCCGTATCCCGCAGCTCATTATCCTGCTGTATGATGGATACAGGCAGGGTATTGACCAGACCGGAAACCACATCTTCCCCCTGGTTGCCGATGGTAAAATCGCCCCAGAGCCGCACATTGTCTTCCGACCATTTGGGATTGTGGGTAAACACCACACCGCTGCCCGACTCCCGGGACAAATTGCCGTAAACCATGTTCTGCACAGTCACGGCCGTGCCCCAGTCATCGGAAATACCGATGATTTTGCGGTAGGTTTTGGCTTTTTCCGATTCCCAGGAATTGAGCACAATGGTAATGGTGCGCAACAGCTGTTCAAAAGGTTCTTCGGGAATCCGGATCCCCGCATCCCTGACCATTGCTTTATAATCCAGGGCCAGTTTTTTCATTTCTTCGCCGGTGAAGGCTCGTTTGAAGGTAATGCCCCTTTCGGCCTTATGGCGGAAAATAATGGCATCAAAATCGTCCCGGTGCAGCCCGTGGGCCATTCCGTAACACTGCACAAACCGCCGGTAATTGTCCCAGGCAAACCAGCCGTTGCCGGTTTTTTCGGCCAGTCCCTCGGCAATTTTTTCATTCATTCCCACATTTAAAAAGGTATCCATCATGCCGGGCTGGGAAATGGAGGAACCGCTGCGCACGGAAAAAAGCAGGGGATTTGCGGGATCACCGAAACGCTTTCCGCAGCGGCGTTCCATCAGAGTGATGTGGGTTTCCACCTGTTTTTTGAAATTGCGGTCCGCTGGCTGATAATTTTCAATAATATAACGGCAGCGGAAGACCTCGGTGGTGATGATAAAACCGGGCGGCACCGGAAATCCCTTACGGTTAAGGCGCACCAGGTTATGGCCTTTGTTTCCCAGATGAATAATGCCGTTGGCCTTTTCCTCTGCCTCACTCACGGAAACCATGGCCCGCTGGGGATCATAATTGAGCAGCAGACGCAGTTTGTCATCGGGCAGCAGAAAAGACTGGTGAAACAGGGTTTTCAGAATCCGGCTCAGCAGCAGATCCAGCTGCTGCAATCCGAGGGACAGGGCGATTTTGTCCCGTAGAAAGAGAAAAAGATTTCTGATGCCTTGTGCCGGATTTTTTCCCTGTCTTTTTCATTTTCCGCGGCATCCTCCGGACTGATATAGCGATCCTGAATCTGATGCAGGGGGAGCATGTTCAGCACCCGTTTCATATTGTTTTCGTGAACATTGTTAAAATAATCGCTGATAATATTATTCACCGCACGGGCAAAACCTTTAAACACATCCAGATACTGGGTAAAGGTAAACCCCCTGGTTTTGAGGGCATGGCGCAGCAGCTCCAGCTGCATCCCCAGCTCCGCAGATGAAATGCCGTCCAGTTTCAGGGCCCGGTCAAAGAGTTTCAGCAGATCATATATATGATAAAATGTTTCACGGGTGATGAGATTCAGATCCAGACCTTCCACAATTTCTTCAAAACAGATATTGATCACAGATTCAATGCGGAAGGTCAGCCCCAGGGCATCGAATTTCATTTCATGATAACTGCCGTACATGGAAGGAATATCTACGGTGAAATGCCGCTTTTTGTAAATATCCTCCCGGATTTCAAAGGAACGCTCCGAAAGAATCAGTTCCCGGAGGGTTTCAAGGTGCTCCAGCAGCCGGGGCAGTTTCCTGCGGACATCCGCTTCTTCCAGAGACTGCCGCAGCTCTGCCGGATCCGGCAGATCCTTTGTACGCAGACGGGAAAGATAGGATTCGATTTCATGGAAGGATTCATCCCCCATCACCGGGTTGTATTTCTGATGCAGCAGACGGTAAAGCTGCGCGGCCAGCACCACCCGCTCTTTGTCTGTTTCTGCTTCCCCGCCGATATTGTTCATCATCCATTTCAGTTCTGCCGTATCCATTTCCAGCAGATATTCGGGAATCACCATGGCTTTGTGTTCTTTCAGATAACGCAGTACCCGGTTTACCCCGCGCACACAGGGGCCTTTTTCATCTATCTGCTCATAAATGCTGGGCGGCACAAAAGGTTCCACACAGGATTTGTCGGCCGTCAGCCAGAAGCGGAAGAGGGCCTCGGTAAAGGCCACCACCCGGTTGCTGCTTTCCACATGGATCTGTTTGCGCAGAAAATGCACCAGCAGGTCTTTCCGGTGGGAGATTTCATCAATCTGTGTTGAAATATCCCGCAGATCCCCTTCCGCACCGATGTCATTGAAAAATACCGGAAAAAGCCGGGTCAGCTGTTTCACCAGATTATACACGGGCCGGATACTGCTGTTGAGCAGACGGGTGATGTCGCGGGGGAAAAGATCGGTATCTTTGATAAAAACCCCTGTGAAAGAAAGATGGATAATCAGCACGGAAAGCAGGCGGGTGGAATAGCGGGGATGCAGTTCTATCAGTTCCAGCCAGGTGCGGATATTGCGGATATGGGCCGGGTTTACGCGTATCTGCCAGTCATTGCCCACCCCGCTGATCATGGGGGAATGAAACCCCATATCAATGAGTTCGTCAATAAAGAGCTTGATCAGGTCGCTGTCATCTGTTTTATATATCCCTTTGCCCATATTCAGCACACAGCTCAGGGAGATGGTCGGAAATTCCTGTGTCCGGGCCCTGAGAACCGAAAAAGCCTTGGTCAGCAGAATTTCAATATTCAGATGTTTTTCATTCTGAATCAGCCAGCTCATGGTGCGGTTAATATCCCGCAGGGTTTCTTCATGAATCAGGGAAAGACCGGATATGTTCATGATATGAAAAAGAAAGATAACTTTCCAGCGGTTTCCCCGGCTCCGGTTTTCTGCGGCATCCCTGAGTCTGCGGGGAATTTCCCGGTAGTTATCCGCAATCTTATTGTATGCGGGCAGGGCAAGCAGACGGCGCAGCTGATACAAATCCGGGGATTCGTCGGAAGATGCGGGCATACCTGCGCGGATGCGGCTGAGTTCCAGAATTGTTTCTTCCATAAAACGGTGGGAAACCGGATCAAATATTTCCGCCAACTGCTCCCGGTTTCCGCTGATATTCGCCTCTCCTTCAAACCAGGGCAGGGGATCGGTTTCGCTCATCCAGTAGGAATAGGAAAACTGATAATATTTAAAAAGCAGACGGCGGATTTCCCGAAAATCCGCAACTTCCCCCTCCCCATAGTTCATCAAATCCGCGGCCGCTTTTTCCATGCGGTAATAACTGCTGACAAAGAGAAAAAAAATGCGGTCATCAAAATTGCGGATGCGGCGGAAAACCGTGTTCAGCACCGGCAGAAAAAGACCGATACGGGAACTGCCGGATTCCCGGATGATTTTCTGCAGAAACAGCAGCAGATTGTCGGCAGCATCTCTCTGCAGCTCGGTCTCCTGCGCGGATTCAATTACATTAATAAAAATATCTGCAAATAATTCCGATGCCTCCGGGCCTGAAGGATGGTTCCGGAGCAGGTGGAAATAATTCAGGCAGTAGTTGCGTGCCTCATTGACAATAAAGGGGAGATTTTTTTGGGGATGGGAAATTTCTTTCAGAAAAGTGACAAGACCTTCGGTGAGTCCGTAATATTTTGACATCACTTCCCGGATCACATCATACCTGGGGTCCGGTTCCACATCCACATGATAACTGGCAATATTTACTTCCAGAGCTTTGGACTGTATCAAAATGCTGCCTCCGTGGGAAAAGGAAAATAAGGGGTTTCATACATAAGGATTTGTGATTATTTCTTTATCTGCATTTCAATCTCATTGACGTAAGCAGAGTATTCCCCTCCCCCGGTGGGAGGGGAGTCTTAAGGGACCCGGTAAGAAATAAATCCTCCGGAAATATTCTGCGGATAAACAGAAACTGTGCATTCCGTCCCTGATCAGATGAAACGGGGCAGTTATTTTTTGCTGAGTGCCTAAGTCAATGACACTGATCTGCATTTACCGGATATAAAGTCAGTAGTGATGAATATGTAAAAAGTCCGAAATACAGGGATTTCAGTAATTTAACATACTGATTTTACTAAGACTGAATTCCGGAAAAATGACTTTTTACCGGTTCATCAATAGTAAACCGAAAATCAGAAAATGTAAAGGGTAAGGCTGTAATGTAACATGTCCTTTGAGAAAGGAGTGCGAAAATTATTTTTCGCCCGCGCTCCGAAGGAGCGCGGGCGAAAGACCGCTCCGCCCAACTTTCGCACTCCGGGTTTCTCTGAATAAAATACCGGATATAATCAGCATGAAACAATTTTATCAAAGGGTATGTTACATTACAGGGTAAGGCTGCAGCGGGATGCAGACGCAATACTGTTGCCTTACGGTCGGCGGAGTGTCAAACTTACAGTTTGACATGCTGAAATTATTTAGAAAAAGATCTGCCAAACTGTAAGTTTGGCACTCCGGTTTTTCTTACGGCAGCAGTATTGGGATGCAGACGCAGATGGCCTGTGCCCTGTCTGAAAAACAGAACTGCCCCCTGTACCGGATTTTTCGGAAGTCTTTTTCTTATGCATAAAATGATTGTATTATCTGAAAGAGTCTGGCATAAGAGGAAAATACTTCACACATTTTTCGGAAGAAACCTTTTTGCCAAAACAGAGAACACATAGACCGGAGAAAAGCGGTTTGATTCTTTTTCCGTATGGGCCCGCACGGCCCCGAATACCTTTGCTGATGCGGGTAATGCGCAGTATTTTTTTGTATATATGGGCTTTCCCCAATACCTGCATCGGTATTCCTTTTATCTTTTTGGCCCTGATACACCGCGGATATTTCCGCATCACAGATGGTATTCTGGAAATCAGCAGTCCCCTGATTGACAGATTTCTGCATCACTGCATCCCGGTCATGGGCGGGGCTTCGGCCATGACACTGGGGCATATTATTCTCGGCAGAAACCCGGACTGCCTCGATTCTGCACGGATTCACGAGCAGGTGCATGTGCGGCAGTGTGAAAAATGGGGACCTTTTTTCATTCCTGTTTATTTTGCTGCATCCTTTATCGCTTACTGCAAAGGCCGGGATCCCTACCTGGGAAATGTTTTTGAAAGAGCGGCCTATGAAAAAGAGGCCAGCGAAAGAACAGAAAATGATACACCGGGAAAAAGCTGTATAAAGACTGAACATCAATGAACCGGATTTTTTTTCCCTTAGGAAAAATATTCTGTGCGGGGATAAGCGGGCTGCTGCTGACCGCTGCTTTCCCAAAAATCGGGGCGGACTGGCTGGCCCCGTTTGCTTTTCTTCCCCTGCTTTGGTCCCTGCGCGATGTTTCCGGCAGAGAGGGGTTTCGCCTGGGATTCATCATGGGGCTGCTCCATTTCCTGACACTGCTCTGCTGGCTGGTTCATACCATGCAGGTTTACGGTCATCTGCCCCTGGGGCTGGCTGTCCCCCTTCTTTTTCTGCTGGCGGCCTATCTGGCTTTGTATCCGGCTTTTTTTTCCATGATACTGTGCACCGCAGGCCGGGCCCCCCTTCATTTCTTTCTCCTTCTGCCTGTATTATGGACAGGTCTGGAATATCTGCGCGCCCATCTCCTGACCGGATTTCCCTGGGAACTGCTGGGATATTCCCTGTTCCGCCGCCTGCATCTGATCCAGATTGCCGATATTCTGGGGGTTTACGGAGTTTCCTTTCTTCTGATGAGCATCAGCGGAAGTTTTTTTCTCCTTCTCCTGTATTCAGGGAAAGAGAGGTGGCAGGGCAGCACAGTGGGGAAAGGACTCTGTATTGCAGCCGTGGTGACAGCCCTCGCAATGACAGGACTCACAGGACTGTACGGCCATATCCGTACAGCGGAGGTGAAAAAACGGGCAAAGGCGGCACCCCGTATCCGGGTTGCCGCGGTCCAGGGCAATGTTGACCAGATGGTCAAGTGGGATCCGGCTTTTCAGGAAAGCAGTACACAGAAGTATATTCATCTTTCCCTGTCTGCCGTGAAAGAAAAACCCGAACTGCTGGTCTGGCCGGAAACGGCCGTTCCTTTTTATTATGGTTACAATAAAAAACTTTCGGATATGGTCAGGAAGGGCATACGGCAGACAGGGGCGCGGTTTCTCATCGGCAGCCCTTCTTTTTCAAAAGAGGGAGAAGAAATTGTCTATTATAACAGTGCCTATCTCATTGAAGCAGACGGAACAGGCGCAGGCCGCTTTGACAAAGTCCATCTGGTTCCCTTCGGAGAATATGTTCCCCTGAAAAAATACCTGCCTTTTGTCAAAAAAATTGTAGCCCAGATCGGGGATTTCAGGACCGGGACAAAAGGGGAGACTCTTCTGGCCGGGCCTTACCGCCTGGGACTGCTGATCTGTTATGAAATCATTTTTCCGGAACTCTCGGCCGCGGGGGTCAGAAACGGGGCAGGGCTGCTGGTCAATATTACCAATGATGCATGGTACGGCAAAAGCAGCGCGCCCTATCAGCATTTTTCCATGGCGGTTTTCCGGGCAGTGGAAAACAAACGTTCCCTGGTCAGGGCCGCCAATACAGGCATCAGCGGGTTTATTGATCCCGCGGGGCATATCCTGCAGTCCACAGAACTGTTTCGCGATGCCGTAATCACCGCCCCGCTTCCTGTATTCATTCGGCAAACCCTGTACAGCCGTTACGGTGATGTGTTTGCAAAAAGCTGTCTGGGGATTGTGCTGCTTTATATACCGGTCTTTTTTCTTTTTTCCAAAGGGAAAAAATTTTATTAGTGTCCTGCCCTTATTGAAAAGCCTTATCCGCCGGGCTTTTGCAAATGATTCAGAAAATTATCCGATCCGTTTCAGAATCAGTGCATTAACAGACGGACGCAGGGTCTTTTCAATTATCACAGGACACAATCAAAAATTTCGGTATCACCCGTAAATGCGGTGCTGTTTCTATACGGAGCCGATTTTGATGAATCGGTAAAAAGTCAGATGGTTGAAAATCGCTGTTAATAAAATCAGAGTGTTCATATGTATCAAACCCGCATTTCGCTCTTTGCAATCCAACCATCTGAATTTATTGAATCCGATTTTTTGGCTATGCAAAAAATTTTGAAAAATTCAGTTTAATTTTCAAAATGTTGCAAAGACAGGTGATATCCGGGATCAGCATCCGGCTTTTTGACTTTTTACAAGACCATCCATTTTGGTTTTTCCAAAAACGGGCATAATATCTTATAATAACTCAAGTTGCTGCCTATCCTGAATTATTCACAAATCAGTCTTTTACAGTAAATACAGGGAGACACAAAAAACTGAGTTTTGCAGCCGCATTTTCGTATAAGCAAAATAATCAGCAGTTTATCTGCCAGAGACTAAAACGTGTGAATAATACAGGCTATAAACGTAAGTTACTGATTTTTCGTTCCGGTAACTTTTGGGTATCCTGTAACCGGTTGATTTTCGGTTGTCGTTTCAATAGGTGGCAACTTGGGTTATAATATGTCCGCCGGACGGCTGAAGCAAATTTCGTGCCCGGAAAAACCTCAATTGGAATACTGTATACAGAAAAATCCGGGGGACGGCCGGAATACTCCCCTTTACAGATTTTTTTGGGCTGACATTCGGTTTTCGTTTCCGTATCTGCTGCTCCCGCCTTTGAAAAAGGGCGGGGTAAACCTGCCGCGCACTGCCAGCATTGCGGGAACAATCAGCTTTTCTTCAGAAAGGAACTGATCTGGTCAATGGAGATTTCCACTTCCGCCCGTTCATCAATATCCTGGGGACAGACGACCATGAGAAAGTAGGGGAGATCACTGATGGTAAAACGCCGGACGCAGGCTTTGTCTGTATAATTGATATCCATGGAAATATTATCCGCACTGCTTTCGCAGATAATTCTTCCTGCCCTGCCGATGGCATCGCCCAGGGTCATGGCAAAGGCTGATGACAGTGCCTCGTCCTTGATGGGGCTGTTGTACACTGCCAGAGGCAGGCCGTCAGAATCCACCAGCACCGCACCTCCGAATTCCCCCCTTTTGCACATGGCAAAGAGCATGTTTTCCAGGCGGTCCCCCCGGTACATCTCCCCGGAATCCAGGGCTTCAATGGGAGCCGGTTTCCGGGAACCCGGTTTTTTGCGCGCGCCGGTCTGCCGGGAAGGCAAAGACCGGTAATTCCGGGAATATCTGTGGGAAAGTTCCCTGTCCGGACGCGGCGCAATGACCGCATTCTGGGAAATCAGCTGATCGAACAGTTTTGCGGCTTCCCTGATTTCAGAAGAGTCCTTCATCTTCATCCCCTTCCTTTGTTTTCCCTTTCATTTCCCTGGTTTTGAGTTCCATAGCCAGGTTCATATACACCTGTGCGGCCTCCTCCGCCCCTTTCAGCATCCCCGCGGGTATGGATTTAAGCCCTGCCCGTTCAAAGGATTCATCATAGGGGATACAGGTATCCAGAATAACACCGGCGGGGAAATTACTTTGCATCTCCTCAAAAATTTCTGTGCAGGAATCACTCTCATCCGTCAGGGTCATGAGAATGCCTTCAAGCATAAGACCGGGATTGAATTTGGCCCTGATTTTCCGGATGAGTTTCAGAAAAACCGGCAGGGTGCGCACAGAAATGCTGCTGCAGTTCACCGGAACCAGAACACTGCTGCTGACGCTCAGCAGGGAGGTGACGATTCCGCCCAGCCCGGCCGGGGCATCCACAAAGGTATAATCGAATTTTTCGGAAATGACTGTAATAATTTTCCCCAGGTTGCCTTTTCTGGCTTCCATCTCGAAAAAAAACACATCTTCCGGTTCTGTTATTCCGGGGCCCAGAATTCCCATGCGTCTGTCTTTGGTCGGGATGACAACCTGTTCGGGTTTCACTTCATTTTTCAGCAGATGGATCAGACCTTTTTCGGTTTTGCGTTTCAGATTGCTGGCCATGGCCATGCCGCCCTGGGGATCGGAATCAATAAGCAGCACCTTCTGACCGAAACGGCTGAGACTGAAACCGGTATTCAGTGTGGTGGTGGTTTTTCCGACCCCGCCTTTATGACTGGCCACCGTGATGATTTTTCCCATATTTCTCTCCCGCCTCTAAGGGCTATGCGCCGGTTTTGTCAAGTTTCAGTTTTTTCTGTTTGGACGCTGCCACCAGTACCCGGATATTGTCTTTGGGATTTCCCTGCATACAGCAGATCAGTTCGATGAATGTGCCCGGGGTAAACTGCCGCACTTTTTCCAGATCCGAAAAATCTCCCAGATCATCGGCAAAGCGCAGCCGCCGGTTTTCCACACCCAGCTGCCGGATCATATCCCGGATATCATCCACCTCATTGCTCACATTCATCAGCACGGATGTCAGGGAACGGCATTCATCTCCGCAGCCCGAAGGCACCTCATTGAACTGAATGGAAAAATAGCCCTTTTCCAGCAGAAAAATGCGCAGCAGGGCCTCATCTCCCCGAAAATCCCCCTGCCGTACATAGAGCAGCTGTCCATCCCGGATCACGATTTCCGCATCCATATCCTTCAGGCGGATGGTGGCTGTTTTCAGTCCCAGTTCCATGCTTTGAAGCAGATCGGACAGTCCTGCGTCCGAGAGATTGCCTTCCATCACCCCGTCCAGCATCCGGTAACGGTCTGAGCGGCGGAGGACCGCGTTGATACGGGCCAAAAGTTCGGCCCGGTCATAGGGTTTGGTGATAAAATCATCTCCCCCCAGCTCCAGACCTTTGATTTTCAGGTGCTGCCGGTTGAGGGCCGTCAGAAAAAGAACGGAAATGGTCCGGTTGGCCGCTTTTTTCCGAATTTCCTCCATCACCTGAAATCCGTCCATGCCCGGCATCTGGATATCCAGAAGAATCAGGTCGGGCTTTTGCTCCGACAGCTTCTGCAGTCCCTCTGCTCCGCTTTCAGCATGGGCCACCTCATAATCTGCCAGTTTCAGGTAATCCCCAAGGATGAGATGCTGCATGGGATCATCATCAATGATTAATATCCGATATTTTTTCAAAATATCCTATCCCTCCCAGGTACGGCTCCGAAGGCACCGGTCTTATTCGGGAATCCGGAAAGATCCGTCCATCCGGTCCAGTCCGCAGCGCAGACCGCTGACCCAGTCAATGAAGCGGCTGACGTTGTCTTTTCCGGAAAATACCGCTCCGTGCTGGGGGGCAATAATCTCAATATCCAGCGTTTTCACCATCTCCGCCCACAGTTTCAGGGCTTTGTTTGACGGCATATAGCGGGTATGAAAGCCTTCCATATAGGGAATATGCGCATCAAAATCTTCCACATAAATATAATCATTCCCCAAAGATGCTCCCAGATCACCGGAATAAAGAATTTTGGAAACCGGATCATAGACCTGAAAATTGCCGGGTGAATGCAGAAAATGGGCCGGGATAAGTTTCAGGGCCTTTCCGTTGAGCATGACGGTCATCCCCTCATCCGGAACCGGTGTAATCCGCTCCATCACCAGATGATCCACACCGAAATGCGGAATGAAACGCATCCACAGTTCCGGAAGAAAGGCACGGGCTTCTGTCACCATCAGCCAGCCGTTTGCTGCGGCGATAATATCCGGATCCTGGTGGGAAAAGAAAATATATTTCAGACCGTCCGGGGGAACCAGGGAGGAAATCAGCGGGAAAAGATGGGAATAGACCTTGTGACCGCCCGGATCCAGCACCATGGCCTCTTTTCCGTCCGCAATGACATGCTGATTGGCCTGCACCATTGCCCCGGAGGTCAGATCATTGAACATGACGCATTTGTGATCTTCCGATTCAAACAGCGTTATCATAAAACCCCCCCCGCTTATTCCAGAATATTTTTTACTTCTTCCGCAGCACGGGCCGTATCCAGAAAAATGAGTCCCAGTTTGGCTTCTTTGCGGGCCATTGCCAGCAGGGATGCATGGGGACCGGCGTGCATGACAATCACATAGCCTTTCTGACCTTTTACAAAAAGCTGCTCAATGTTTCCCCGGTTCAGTTCTGCCGCAGTGCGGCTTCCCATAGAGAGCATGGCCGCGCTCATCGCGGCAATACGGGATTCTTCCAGCCCCTGGGGAAGAGAACTGGCAATAATCAGACCGTCTTCGGAAACCACAGCACAGGCCTCCACATCTGCGGAACTGGCCTGCAGATCGGAAAGAGCTTTGTTCAGATTTTCAGTACGGGACATGATAACCTCCATATGGTAATGCTGAATGCTTAATGTTTAATGTTGAATGTTTAGGTGATTTCCGGAAAAGATGATACCAAAGGAGTGCCGAACTGAAAGTCCGGCAGTGTCCGGCGGATGACAGTCCCGCTCACAGACGACCCGACTGAGCCCGCCGAAGTCTTTCCGTCTGTGACTCCTTCAGATTCGGTACATTCATATTCGGAAATCGCCTTAATGCTTAATGATGAATGTTTAATGCTGACAGATACAGACCGTCTGTTATTTGGGCACAGCATAGGCATCGCCCAGGGCATCTGCTCCCACGGTCAGACTCTCGGCCCAGTCAATAAAGCTTTTTGCCAGTTCTCCGGAATTGAAAATCGCGCCGTGCTGGGGGGCCAGAATATCAATATCCAGGGTTCTGACCATGTTCACCCACATCTTTACCGCTTTGCTGCTGGGCATATAGCGTTTGTGAAAACCTTCCATATACTGCACATGCGCATCGAAATCTTCCACGATTCCGTAAGGGGCAGACGGGGAGGCCCCCATATCTCCGCTGTAAAGGATTTTGGCAACCGGGTCATAAATCTGGAAGTTGCCGGAAGAATGCAGATAATGGGCCGGAAGAATTTTCAGGGGCTCGCCGCCCATAACAATGCTCAGCCCCTCATCGGGAATATTCTGCACCCGTTTGGCCGAAAGTTCATCCACACCGAAATGGGCCACAAAGCGGGTCCAGATAGAAGGCAGAAAGGCATGGGCATCGGTCATCATCAGCCAGGCATTGGCCGCGGCCACAATATCCGGATCCTGATGGGAGAAAAAAATGTATTTCAGTTTGTTGATGTTGATAATGGAAGAAAGTTCGGCAAAAAGACGGGTATGGATTTTATGCCCGCCCGGATCCAGAATCATGCTTTCATCCTTACGGATAATCAGATGCTGGTTGGCCTGAATCATGCCGCCGCTGCTGAAATCATTGAACATCAGATTTCTGTGGTCTCCCGATTCAAATAATGTAATCATTTTTCCACCTCATTTTCTGTCATGGGCATATCTCTTTTGTCCGGATTCAGGGTCAGCGGATACCGCGCCCTGAAAACCGTTCCCTTTTCCTTTGATGTTGTGAACGATACACTGCCTTTCAGATAGCGTTCGCTAAGCAGTCGTATGCTGTAAGTCCCCAGTCCCCTGCCTTTTGCACGGGTGGAGAAAGATCGCTGAAAAACCTGAAGCCTTGCCTCTTCCGGCATTTCTCCGGGATTGTGAACCCAAAAAGTAAGGAATTTCCCGTCACTTTCATATCCCAGGGTCACTTTTTCATCAGAAGCACAGAACTCAATGGCATTATCCGTCATTTTCTCTATCACGCTGCGCAGCAGCTCCCGGTCACTGACAAAGCGGACGGCAGGAAGATTTTCCTCCAGCCGGATATGTCCGGAACTGTATTTCCGGTTCCGGTAAAAAATTTCAGTTTCCTTCAGAAATTCCGATGCATCAATAACAGAGGGATTTACAATCAGGTCATTGTCTTCGGCAATGGTCAGGAGTTTCCGGTCGTTGATTTCCTGCAGAATCATCCGGGAGGTCTGCAGAATCATTTTTTCATAGTTTTCCCGTTTCTCTTCATAACCGTTTTGCAGCAGTTCGGCAAATCCCACCAGATTCCATGCCATTTTAAGAATATCATTAAAAAAAACCTGCTCCAAAGCCCTGCGTCTTTTTTCATGACGGATATCGGTGATAACAAAGATACTGAAATCTTCCTCCCGTACCCTGAGAGGCACTGCCCGGATACGCAGATCCAGGGAACCCTGGTTTTCTTTTCTGCGGATGCGGCATTCTTTCACGGCACTTTGCCCGGAACTGCCCCTCTCCTGAAGTGCCTTTGCAGCTCCGCAGGCCCGGCAGAAATCGCTTGTACCGCAGCCCCCGGATGTTTTAAAGGCATGGATGCAGCTCAGGCACTCGCCCGGGCGGGAAGCGATTACCCGCTTACTGTCCAGACCAAACTGTTCATACAGGGCCCGGTTTGCCAGCACAATCTGCCGTTCCTGATTGAGTATAAGAACAATATCTGACAGGGAATCAATGAGTTGACGGAAGAATGGGAGATCGGAAAAATATTCGGCCTGTCTGCGTACCTCTTCCACTGAGAGTCGGTCTTCCGGCAGACATGTATTCAAAAGAGATTCCGGAGAAAAATTTTCCTGTTCCATTTGCTCGGATAACCTTTCAGTCGCAGGGACCATCGCATTTTTACTTTTTAAACTCTGGGATGCTTTGTCAGTTTTTGGGTAGCGGGTCAAATCCGTTGATGACGGTCTCCCCTCCCCTGAGGGAGGGGCAGGGGGAGGGTGAAAATACAATGAATTACAAAGTGTTATTTTTACCCATCCCCTGACCCCCAATGCCATTAAGTTAAGATCGCCGGAGTCCCGAACTGAAAGTTTGGGACACTGAAATGATTACAGATTACTCTGCCAAACTTTCAGTTTGGCACTCCTTTGGTTCCTTAACTTAATGCCATTGCCCCTGACCCCTCCCACGGGGGAGGGGGATTTTCAAGGGATTTGACCCATTACCAATTTTTGAATCTGTGACTCCGGCCGCACTGAAAAACCGGATGTTTTAACCCATAATTTCAAAGTTGACAGAAGCAATATTCAGACAGATGAATGATTGAAAATCATACCGGAAGCGAAATTATTTTACAAGAAAAATTATGATGATAATGAATTTATCTGCTTATGGATGGGTAGTTCGTACACAGGCAATTTACTTTTTAGTTTATAAAGCGGACTGCATTTTGCGCCTGACGGCAAACCGTTTCCCGGTCAAATGCCTAAAATTAAAAGAAAAGTTCAGGCAGCAATGATAGCAGTTGCCTATTCCGCACCGCCTGTAAGGACACAGTTCATGGGCAATGCAGATGATTGTCGACAAACTGATCAGTCCTGAACTGCTCGACTCTGTATCCGATGAAACAGTGCGAAGGTATTTAAAAAAAGCAAATTCTGTCAGAAACTCCTTATATGATTTGGAATTCGGAGCACCTAATAACCCTTTGCAGAAAAAACGTCCGGTAAAATAATTAATAAGTCCGAAGACTTTGTATCCTTTCCGGATTCCGGAAGTTTTTACAACGGGTGTCTGTCCTTTTTTTGCCCGGGTATAAGACAGTGAACCCCATTGCGGAAAAGATGCCTCATCTCCGAAAAGAATGCAACAGTTCTTATTTTCGGTTATTGTAAGAATTTCAGGCCGGAGTACCACAACCTTTCCGTTTGATATCCGGTGTTTGAAATAATTTAAAAGGCAGGTCCGATAACAGGCAGCGGTGCGTTACGCTTCGCTAACGCACCCCAGGGTATGCTGTGTACGGGGCAGAGCCCCGTAACACCGGAGGTGAGGCTCCGCCTTATACTGTGTACGGGGCGGAGCCCC
The DNA here is from genome assembly GCA_011390755.1 of Desulfobacteraceae bacterium. Lineage (GTDB taxonomy): Bacteria > Desulfobacterota > Desulfobacteria > Desulfobacterales > Desulfococcaceae > JAABRU01. The sequence goes on from JAABRU010000087.1 coordinate 15,268, forward strand.
GCAAAAATGCGTTACGGGGCAGAGCCCCGTAACGAGTTGTAAAGGATTTTCATATAAACGGCCATGACTGACGGTCACAGCGAAGCATGAAAGTTTCAACCCGTTCCCGGGCTCCGGCAGTGTGTGAGGCAGAGTCTCACCCCGTGCGTTCCCAGGCGGAGTCTGGGAACGGGTCAGGCATGAAAGCTGCGCGGAGTGCGAAAAATAAGGCCGAAGCCGGTTTTTCGCAGACACTTTCATAGGACTTACGCAGTTGAATTTTAACTGTTTTAACTGTTTGAATTTATTATGTACCTTAAAAATTGACAGTCAATAAAAACAGCAGATTATATTTCAACTGCGTAAGTCCTATTTCATATAAATTTTCCTACAGCGTCTGCCTGTCCGTAATGGGATGGGTTTTCAGGTATTCCAGCCGGTTGAGGCCGTTGATATAGGCTTTGGCGCTGGCCGTGATGATGTCCGGATCCGCACCCCGTCCCAGGGCCACCAGTCCGTTTTCCCGCAGACGCACGGTTACTTCGCCCTGTGCGTCCGTGCCGCCGCTGAGTGCGGAAACCGTAAAACGCAGCAGCTCCGATTCGGTTCCGGTGAGTTTGGCTATGGTATTGAATGCCGAATCAATGGGGCCGTTGCCCCAGTCCGCTCCTCTGACTTTTCTGCCGCTGATATCCAGCTCCACACTGGCCATGGGCATGACCGAGGTTCCTGCGGATACATGCAGGTATTCCAGTTTGAAAATTTCCGCGGTACGGAGAATGCCTTCGGTGACAATGACTTCCAGGTCTTCATCCAGCACATGTTTTTTCTTGTCGGCCAGCTCTTTGAAACGGGTAAATGCCGAATTCAGCTCTTCATCCGACAGTTCATAACCCAGTTCTTTCAGGCGGGAACGCAGGGCGTGACGGCCCGAATGTTTGCCCAGCACCAGTTTGCCGGAACTCAGGCCGATGGTTTCGGGTTTCATGATTTCATAGGTCATGGGATTTTTCAGCATTCCGTCCTGGTGAATGCCGGCTTCGTGGGCAAAGGCATTGGCCCCGACTATGGCCTTGTTGGGCTGTACGATAATACCCGTAATCATGCTGACCAGGCGGCTGACCGGATAGATTTCTTCGGTGACGATTCCGGTCTGCATGGGCATATAGTTCTGCCGGGTACGCAGGGCCATGACCACTTCTTCCAGGGAAGTGTTCCCGGCCCTTTCACCAATACCGTTGACGGTAACCTCGGCCTGGCGTGCCCCGGCCCCGATGGCCGCCAGGGTATTGGCTGTTGCCAGTCCCAAATCATTATGGCAGTGGACGCTCAGGATGGCTTTGTGCATGTTGGGGGTATGCTCAATGACATATTTTGCCATTTCCGCAAATTCACCCGGGATGGCATATCCCACAGTATCCGGCAGGTTGACCACGGTGGCACCGGCTTCAATGGCCGCACCGAATATTTTGCAGAGAAAATCCCGGTCGCTGCGGGAACCGTCCTCTGCGGAAAATTCCACCCGGTCTGTCAGGGATCTGGCGTATTTTACAGCATCCACAGCAGACTGCAGCACTTCCTCCCGGCTCATTTTCAGTTTGTATTCCAGGTGAATATCGGATGTTGCGATAAAGGTGTGGATTTTGGGTTTTTTGGCATGTTTTACCGCATTCCATGCCTTGTCAATATCGTTTTTATTGGCCCGGCACAGTCCGGCAACCTCGGTGCGTTCCAGTTTGGCCGCGATTTTGGAAACCGCGTCAAAATCGCCTTCGGAAGCCGCGGGAAAACCGGCTTCCAGCACGTCCACACCCAGTTTTTCCAGACGGATGGCCAGACGCAGTTTTTCATTGGTATTCATGCTGGCACCGGGGGACTGTTCGCCGTCTCTTAATGTGGTATCAAAAATATATACACGGTCACTCATTTCCTTTTTCTCCTTATTCTGAATATTTTTTAAATTTTAAATAGTTACAAATGATAATTGATTCTTTTCCCGAATCAGGAGCATGGGCCGCAGGATATTATTTTTCTTCAATCCTGCGGCTTTGTTCCCTCTTTTCGTTTCCTGCTGATTCATATCATCAAATCTCAATTTTTATGGTAAATCGTTCCATTCATCCTGCGATACTGATCTGCCGATAATATTCCCGATTTCATCCAGCAGCATACGCAGTTGCGGAACAGAATATTCTGCATTGGATGGAATCGTCATACGATGATCTTCAGATGATCTTCAAAGGTCATGAAAGAATGACGGGTTCCGGAATAGGGACCTTTAAAACCGAGTCCCCGGAGCCTTTTGATAAAAATCCGCCGTTTACACGGCTGCCATTTCTTCATATTCCGGTTCCCTGTTGAGGTCGTATCCGTCTGCAACCGGAATGGAATGTCCCAGTTTCAGTCCCACAAGAATCCAGTCTTCAAGCGTTGAACGGAGTTCTTCTTCACATTCTTTCAGTGTCTGAGAAAATGCAATCACGCCTTTGCAGAAAGGAATGCGTCCTGCAAAGGAGTCGTCTTCCAGTTTATCATATTCTGCATGGGATAAAGCCGAATCTATGTATCCTGTCAGTATGAATTTGAACATATTTCACCTCTTTCAGGCATATTTATTACGAACACAGCAAATTCTTCTGCTTTGCCAGTTTATACTGAAAACTGTCGGCCAGGGCCTGCCAGCTGGCCTCGATAATGTCTTCGGACACGCCCACGGTGCTCCAGATATTGTCCTGATCCCTGGATTCAATCAGCACCCGCACCTTTGAGGATGTGCCGTCCCGCCCGTCAATAACCCGGACTTTGAAATCCACCAGGTGCATTTCATCAATACCCGGAAAGAATTTGTCCAGGGCCTTACGAAGGGCATTGTCCAGCGCGCTGACCGGCCCGTCTCCTTCCGCGGCTGTGATTTCATCCTGACATCCCACGGCAATTTTGACGGTGGCATGGGCGGAACAGGGTTTTTCTTTGTCTTTTTCAATGGTGACACGGAAAGACTGCAGATCAAATGCCGGTTGAAACTGATCGGTGAATTTTTCCAGGAATATTTTCAGGGAACCGTCGGCCGCGTCAAACTGGTATCCGTCTTCTTCCATGATTTTGACAGCCTGGACAATTTTGCGGCTGTCAAATCCGTTATTGCCCAGGTTTACGCCCAGTTCTCTGGCCTTGTATTCAATATTGCTTTTTCCGGCCATATCCGATACCAGCACCTGGCGGCTGTTTCCCACCAGTTCCGGGTTCATATGTTCATAGGCCCTGGGGTTTTTCATGACTGCACTCACATGGATTCCCCCTTTGTGGGCAAAGGCACTTCTGCCCACAAAGGGCCGGGTGCTCAGGGGAATCATATTGGCGGTTTCACTGACAAAGCGGGAAAGACTCCGCAGTTTTTTCAGGTTTCCGGCCGACATGCAGGGGCAGTCCATTTTCAAAGCCAGAATGGGGATGATGGCCATGAGGTCCGCATTTCCGCAGCGTTCCCCGTATCCGTTTACGGTTCCCTGCACCATCACGGCCCCGGCATTCACGGCTTCAATGCTGTTGGCCACAGCCAGACCGGAATCATTATGGGTATGAATGCCCAGGTTCACCCCGTCACGACTGAGTTTCTCCCGTACCTCCCTGAAGATGGAAACCAGTTCAAAGGTCAGGGTTCCGCCGTTGGTATCACAGAGTACCAGCACTTCGGCCCCTCCCCGGTGTGCGACTTTGAGTGTCTGCAGGGCATATTCGGGATTATCTTTGTAGCCGTCGAAAAAATGTTCGGCATCATATATCACTTCCCGTCCGTTTTTTTTCAGAAAAGCCACAGAATCTTCTATCATGGACAGATTTTCTTCCAGACTGTTGTTCATGAGTTCAACATGCAGATCCCAGGTTTTTCCGAATATGGTGACAACCGGGGTTTCACTTTCCAGCAGGGCCAGCAGATTGGGATCATCGTCCGGCAGAATACCCGGTTTCCGGGTGGAACCGAAAGCCGCGAGCCGGGCATTTTTGAATTCGGTTTCTTTGGCCAGTTCAAAAAAACGTCTGTCCCTGGGATTGGAACCGGGCCACCCGCCTTCAATATAATGAATCCCGATATCATCCAGCCGTTTGGCAATTTTGAGTTTTTCTTCGGCTGTAAAATTGATATTTTCTCCCTGGGTTCCATCCCGCAAGGTGGTGTCATAGAGATATACCGGTTCCATATTTATGTTCTCCTTATATACTGTTACAGATATTTTATCCGCAGATTATTTCCGGTTTTCCGGACGGAGCGCACGCACAGCAGCACCGGCCTTCCACATCTCGGAATTCTTGATTTCAGCCAGTTCCGCGTTCAGTTTTTCCCGGTAATCCGGCGCGCTGTTCACATCCAGCACCCGTGCGGTTTCTTTGCCGCTTTTCACACTTTCATACAGATCTTCAAATACCGGAATCACTGCATCACGGAATTTCGGAGCCCAGTCCAGAGCACCGCGCTGGGCTGTGGTGCTGCAGTTGCCGAACATCCAGTCCATGCCGTTTTCCGCAACCAGCCGGATCAGGCTCTGGGTCAGTTCTTCCACGGTTTCATTAAAGGATTCGCTGGGGCTGTGCCCGTTTTTGCGCAGCAGGTTATACTGGGCCTCCATGACACCGGCCAGACAGCCCATGAGGACACCTCTTTCGCCGGTCAGATCGCTGAATACCTCTTTTTCAAATGTGGTTTCAAACAGATATCCGGAACCGATGGCAATGCCCATGGCCAGGGTTCTTTCCTTTGCCCGTCCCGTATAATCCTGGAATACGGCAAAACTGGAATTGATACCGCTGCCGTCAAGAAAATTGGTGCGCACGGTACGGCCCGATCCTTTGGGAGCCGCCAGGATCACATCCACATTTTCCGGGGGAATAATGCCGGTCTGCTCTTTGTAAACAATACCGAAACCGTGGGAAAAATACAGGGCATCCCCTTTGTTCAGACATGCTTTGATTTTGGGCCACATGGCCACCTGCCCGGCATCGGAAAGCAGGTATTGTATGACGGTTGCCTTTTGGGCGGCCTCTTCAATGGGAAACAGGGTCTGTCCCGGCACAAAACCGTCTGCCACGGCCTTGTCCCAGGATGCACCGCCTTCGCGCTGCCCTACGATGACATTCACACCGTTGTCTCTCATATTCAGGGCCTGTCCCGGTCCCTGCACGCCGTAGCCCAGCACTGCGATGACTTCATTTTTAAGGACTTCCCTGGCTTTTTCCAGGGTAAATTCCTCGGATGTGACCACCTCTTCCATAACGCCGCCGAAATCAATTTTTGCCATCGTTTTTTCTCCTTTAAATTAAGTTATGTGCTGTTATATTTTAATAAACTTCATTATGTGTTCCGATTGCCTCCAGCAAAACAGCTTCCCCATCTTTATGACTGACAAATTCAAATACAATTCTCAGATCATATCCGACGCTACATGCCCAGGAACCTTCAAGATTGCCTTTCAGTTTATGGGTTTTCAGATAGGGATGAAATGCATCCTCTGACAGAAGTATGAGAGTTTCCCGAATCTGATTGGCAAGTTGATGATCTTTTCTGATAATACGTTTTGCAGATCGGACAAAGGCGTTGGTCTTTAACAATGTCCGCTTCATGATAAAATATCATCCATAATGTCATCAGCCGTCGCAGTTACAGATGCCCCCCTATGGTATTCTCCTCTGGCTTCCAGAACAGATCGGCAGATATCCTCACGGTGTTTCGCAGCAATACGGTGCTGAAGAATATTAACCAAAGAAAGTTGCTGATCCACAGGCAGGCTGCTGGCAGCTTCCAGAATATCTCCGAAAGAAATGATATTTTCCATCTTCATTATCCTTTTATTTTGAATCCCGGAACAGGGCAATGGTCCCGGTACGGGCAATTTCCTTGATCCCGATGGGCCGGAGCAGGGTCAGAATGGCTTCCATCTTGCCTTCATCCCCTGTTACCTCAATGGTATAATGATCCGGCCCAACATCCACAATCTTTCCCCGGAAAATATCCACAATCCGCAGAATCTCGGCCCGGTTTTCTGTTTTGGCATTGACTTTTATCAAAGCCAGCTCGCGGTGAACATATTTTGATCCGGTGAGTTCGTGTACCTTGATAATATTGATCAGTTTGTTCAACTGTTTTTTGATCTGTTCCACCAAAGGCTGGTTGGCTTTGGTAACGACCGTAAGCCGGGAAATATTGGGATCCGTTGTTTCCGCGACACACAGACTTTCAATATTATAACCCCGTCCGCTGAACAGCCCTGAAATTCTGGAAAGGACCCCCGGCTGGTTATCCACCAGGATGGACAAAACGTGTTTTTCGTTAGTCATAAAATACCTCTTATCTGGTTTCAGTGTTCGGATTTCGGTGTTCGGATTTCAGTGTTCGGATTTCGGTGTTCGGATTTCGGTGTTCGGATTTCGGTGTTCGGATTTCGGTGTTCGGATTTCAGTGTTCGGATTTCGGTGTTCGGATTTCAGTTCCCAAGCATTATTTCCTGACACCGAACACCTGACACCTGACACCTGACACCGCCCCCCTGACACCGCCCACCTGACACCCAAAACCTCATACGAGCAGCATTTCCGTGATGGCCGCTCCTGCCGGAACCATCGGGTAAACGCATTCTTCCTTTGCCACGACAAAATCCATAATCACCGGGCCTTTGACGGCAAGTCCTTCCCGGAGCACTTTTTCCACCTCATCCGGTTTTTCAGCCCGCAGTCCCACAGCACCGTATGCCTCGGCCAGTCTGACAAAATCCGGGGCGTGTTCCATGCAGGTGCAGGCATAGCGTTTTTCATAAAAAAGTTCCTGCCACTGCCGCACCATACCCAGGTATCCGTTGTTGAGAATGACGATTTTGACCGGCAGGCAGTACTGCACGGCGGTGGCCATTTCCTGGATATTCATCTGGATACTGCCGTCACCGGCCACATCCACCACCAGTTTGTCGGGCCGGGCCATCTGCGCGCCTATCGCGGCAGGCAGACCGAAACCCATCACTCCCAGTCCTCCCGAAGTGATAAAATGTCCGGGTTCCTCTATCTGGCAGTACTGGGCCGCCCACATCTGGTTCTGTCCCACTTCCGTGCAGATAATGGCTTTTCCCTGGGTCAGTTCATTGAGTTTCTGGACAACAAACTGGGGTTTGATTATTTTGTCATCCTGTTCATAGGACAGCCGGGCCGCATTTTTCCATCCCTCAATCTGATGCAGCCAGCCGCTGCGTTTGGCTTTCAGGTCGCCCATATCCGTGTCTGCCAGTAATTCATTCAACTGGGACAGGGTAATTTTGCAGTCTCCCACCACCGGCACACTGACCGGGATATTTTTGCGGATGGATGTGGGATCTATATCAATATGAACAATCTGGGCCTGGGCTGCAAAAGTATCGGTTCTGCCGGTAACACGGTCATCAAAGCGCACGCCAATGGCAATCATGAGATCACACGCGGCAGTGGCCATATTGGAACGGTAGGTTCCGTGCATTCCAATCATGCCCAGCCACAGGGGATCTGTGGCCGGAAACGCGCCCAGTCCCATCAGCGATGTGGTCACCGGAATCTGTGCTTTGCGGGCCAGTTCCCGCAGTTCCATATGGGATTTGGACAGAACCACTCCGCCGCCCGCAAAAATCATGGGCCGCCGGGCTGTTTTGATCAGATCCGTCACTTTTTTCAGCTGCCGCAGATTGGGATTGTAAGTCGGATTATAGGATTTCAGCTTAATTTCTTTGGGAACCTTATAGGCTGCCAGGGCCTTGCCCACATCCTTGGGAATATCCACCAGCACAGGGCCGGGCCGTCCGGAACGGGCAATATAAAAAGCCTCTTTGATAATCCGCCCCAGATCTTCCACATTCTGCACCAGGTAATTATGTTTGGTGCAGGGCCGGGTTATTCCCACAATATCCACTTCCTGAAAGGCATCATTGCCGATGAGAGCCGAAGGAACCTGCCCGGTAATCACCACCAGGGGAATGGAATCCATATAGGCCGATGCGATCCCGGTGACGGTATTGGTGGCTCCCGGCCCGGAGGTCACCAGGCAGACCCCCACTTTTCCGCTGGCTCTGGCATAACCGTCTGCCGCGTGAACCGCGCCCTGCTCATGGCGTACCAGAATATGACGGATATCGGTTTTCACCAGTTCATCATAGATGTCAATCACGGCTCCGCCCGGATAACCGAAAATGACATCCACCCCTTCCTCCTGCAAAGCCTTCATAAGAATCTGCGTACCGTTTATTTTCATACATCCCCCCCTTATCAATTATCAGTGAACAATTATCAATTTTCATTGTTCATTGTTCACTGATAATTGTTCATTGTTCACTGATTATCTGACAATGGCTCCCTGACTGGCTGAGGAAACCGTTTTGGCATACCGGGCCATATATCCTTTGGTGATTTTGGGTTCCGGACGTTTCCAGTCTGCCAGACGTTTTTGGATTTCATGATCCGGCACTTTGAGGCTGATGTTTTTGCCCGGAATGTCAATGCTTATCATATC
>JAABRU010000374.1 GCA_011390755.1 Desulfobacteraceae bacterium
TTCAGTAAAAAATGGCGGCTTTATATTTTATCAGCTTCAACTTATTGAAATTACAGATGCCAAGTTTCCAAAATGACATCAGGGTGTCGTTTTTGAGTATATAGCGATTACCAGAGCAGTTACACACAATATATTGCGCTGAAAATGTTAGGTTTTGATTTTTTACGAAACCATCAGTGGTTGGCAGTTTCCCCTTGTCAGATTGTCATATCCATAATGCTGATCATGTCCGGATTCCCCCTGAATTTTTCTGCAATTACTTCTTTTATATCTTCCGCAGTGCAGAAAAGCCCGGGAACCTTTTGCAGCAGAAAAGCCAGCATTATCAGATTGGCAGATTTGGGATTTCCCTGTTTTTCCGCCAGTCTGTCCGCATTGACAGAATAAAACTGTCCCCCATTTTTTTCTTCTGCCTGATTTGCGGTAATCCAGCCCTTTTCTTTGAGGAAAAAGCGGTGCTGCGCAATATTTTCTTCTTTCAGTACCAGCAGGCCGTCCGCCTGTCCGCTGCGGATGAGGGGGGAACAGAATTCACCGACCTTGAGATGGGACAGCACGGTTCCTCCCCGCTGGGCCATGCCGTGGGTTTCCGAGGTCAGCACATGCAGCCCCTTCCCGATGGCGACTTCGGCCAGCAGGCGGGTCAGAAACAATACCCCCTGCCCCCCGACACCGCTGATAACAATTTGCTGATTTTTTTCTCTGTTCATTTACAGCACCTCCTCAATGGCATGTTTGGGGCATACATGCAGGCAGACACCGCAGCCGCTGCATAACAGGGGATCCACCTTTGTCTTTTCTTCTTTTTCATCCGCATACAAAGCCGGACATTCAAAATGCTGCAGGCAGTATCCGCAGGCATCACAGTTTTCATTGATACGCACCCGGATTGTTTTCCCTTTTTTTTCTTCCCTGCGATCCAGCAGACAGGGATGGCGGGAGATGACAACAGCCGGACCTGTTTCCCGGCTGTAACGGAGGGCCTCTTTCATGATCTGTATGAATTCATCTGTACGGTAGGGGTCTCCGACTTTGCAGAAAGAAATACCGCATCCTCTGACCAGACTTTCAATATCCGCGCTGTGCAGGGCCTCTCCGCACGCGCCCCTGCCACAAGCCGGTGTGGGCTGGCTGCCGGTCATGGCCGTGGTGCGGTTGTCCAGAATCACCAGTACAAAACGGACGTTCTGCACAAAGGCATCTATCAGGGGCGGGATACCGGCATGGAAAAAAGTGGAATCCCCCAGAGTGGCGACAATATCCGGTCTTTTTTTCTCCCCTTTGAAAGCATGATAAAATCCTGCCGCCTGACTCACGGCCGCTCCCATGCACAGCACCGTATCCACGGCTCCCAGATTCAGCCCCAGGGTGTAGCAGCCGATATCACTGGTATAAATGCCTTTGGGAGCCGCTTTTCTGATGGCAAAAAACGCGGCCCGGTGGGGGCAGCCCGCGCAGAGGGTGGGGCGTCTTCCGGCGGCAGCAGGAGGAATGGGATTTTTTTGGGGGGAAAGACCGGCAAATGTGCGAATCATGTCTTCAATACTTTCCGGTGTCAGTTCCCCCACGCAGGGCACGGCACCGGACATTTTCCCCCTTACGCGGCTGCGGTCCGCAATCTGCATTTCAATCACCGGCATGGTCTCTTCAATCACCAGTATTTCCTGAAAACTGTCCAGCAGGTGGGTGATAAAACCCGCGTGGAGGGGAAAGGGCTGGATGACCTGATAAAGGGGAATCTTATTCCACAGCATTTTCAGGCTTTGCAGAATTTCCTTTACATGGGCCGCTGCCACGCCCGAAACCACAATGGCCCGTTCTGCACGGGCATTGGGATTGAGCCGGAGCGGCGCTGTTTTTTCATATCCGGAAATCAGGGCCATTTTTTTATCCAGTTCCCCATGCAGCTGATGGCGGAATTTGGGGGTGGCGGCCCATCGTGCCGGATTTTTTTCAAATACCGGCTGCTTTTCATTGCGCGGAAACTGCCCCGCAGCAATGGCCTGCCGACTGTGGCATATCCGCGTCGTGGGACGGATCATGACCGGAATTTCAAAGGTTTCGGACATTTCAAAGGCCAAACCCGTCATTTCCCCTGCCTGTTCGGGGGAATCCGGGTCCAGCACGGGTATCTTGGCGGTCATGGCCATCATGCGGCTGTCCTGTTCGGTCTGGGAGGAATGGGGCCCGGGGTCATCCGCGCTGATGACAATAAAACCGCCTTTGTTTCCCATATAGGCCGCGCTCATGAGCGGGTCCGAGGCCACATTCAGGCCCACCTGTTTCAT
>JAABRU010000247.1 GCA_011390755.1 Desulfobacteraceae bacterium
ATGGGGTGAGGCTCTGCCTCACACACTGCCGGAGCCCGGGAACGGGTTGAAACTTTCATGCTTCGCTGTGACCGTCAGTCATGGCCGTTTATATGAAAGTCCTTTGCTGCAGGTGCGTCAGGGTGTCAGGTGTCAGGAAACACAAACTCAGGTTTCCAGTTCACCAGTGTGCATTGGCAAATCGTAAAGCACCGCAACTTACTGCATACTTTACGCGATTGCAGATAAAAAAACAAGTGAGAATCTGCTGCCTTCAAAATGCAGTATCCGGAACACATATCTACAGACTTCACCTTATTTACAGATTTCGGAAACATATGGTAATAGGCAACAGAACTTTTGATATTATTTTTTCCAAATATATCTTTCTGCACTATTCCCATTAGGGTTTTTCCAGGCACGATATTTGCGTCAGCTGTCAACCGCAACTGTTTGGCGGACAGGTTATAAGATTTTGTGCCTTTTTTGGGAAAACCAAAATTGATGATTCCGTAAAAAGTCGGAAAACCAGGTTTTGATACCCATTAATCTGCTGATTTTATTAATAGCGATTTTTGAAATTTGGACTTTTTACCGATTCATCAAAATTGGATTAGTGTTCTTTCAGGTTTTGAATGACGGACTCTGCTGCTCTGCAGGCGCGTATTGCATAGGCCCCGAAGCCGCCCATGCCGGGCCTGTGCAATACGCCCCTGCGATAATATCACCCGTCATTTTCATGTTGACAAAGCATTAATATATTTAACAGAATCCGTGAACAGATGACATTTCCGTTCCGCCGTCCTGTTTTCATGCGGTAAAAAAATATGCCATTCATTTCAGGATAAATGCCATGTGCAAGACATTGATCGTGGAAGACAGTGCAACCTTCCGGAAAACGTTCAGGGAGGCTTTGTGCAGACAGTTTCCGGATATGATAATCCAGGAATCCGCAGACGGAAATGAAGTGCTGGAAAAAGTTACATCTTTTCAACCGAATCTGATTTTTATGGATATTCGGCTGCCCGGGAAAAACGGACTGGCCCTGACTGGGAAAATCAAAAAAGCAGATGCCGGAATCCGTATTATTATCCTCACGGATTATGATCTGCCGGAATACCGGACAGCAGCATTTGGAAACGGTGCGGATCATTTTGTCAGCAAAGGTTCCCTGAATATGAACGAGATCGTCGGCATTGTGGAAAAAGCGCAATGCTGATTTCCCGGTTTTCAGGAGGATCCGTAGAGCGAAAAGTTTTCCCCGGATACGGTTTTACGGCTGTTCCGGAGTGCAAAAATTGTATTTTTGCACTCCTCCGGAAATTTTTCGATCTACTGAGGATGGCAAAACACAGGGGGCAGCCCGGTTTCGTACTCACAGCAGATCGAAAACTTCCTGAATTTTCCCCTCTCCCCGGGCGGGAGAGAGCCGGGGAGAGAGGGTAAAGGCTGATTTTCACCCTCCCCCCGCCCTCCCTCAGGGGGCAATGCTGCAGCCTTAAGACTCCCCTCCCTCAGGGAGGGGCAGGGGGAGGGGGGAGAAAGCAGCACTGCCCGCCGGAAACAGAATCTTTTCGATCTGCCGACTCATAATGATTCGAAAAATTGATTTTTCAGAAAGGAGGGAATTGCTGCGGACAGGAGGAATGAAAAAAATAGGGTGTTTTGCAGAGAAATATACAGTGTTGACCTTATTTACTCCGGTAATACCCTATTATAAACTGCCTTCCGGTATGTGTACCGGAAGTTCCTGGAATTCAAAAAACTGTTAATTTTTTGAGGATCTTATTATGGTGAAGGGAAAAAAGAAGTTTCGATGGTTTGGAATCCTGATTGCTGCAGTCATGATTTCAGCATATTGTATCGGGGGCCGGGGGTTTGCAAAACTGTCCGATGACAGGGATAAAGCCCGGGCGGATATTATCACTATCAACAGCCTGAAAGTATTCGGGTATCTGGAAAAACCGGAAGTTGTGTTTTTGCACGATGCGCATACAGCCGCGCTGGAAAAAAAAGGGAAGGACTGCCAGGCATGTCATCTTCCCCGCAGCACAGACATTCCGGGAAGTGTGAAAGCGGCGGTGGAGGGCATAGACCCCCTTTCTCCCAAATTCAAACGCCTGGAAGATACTGCCCGCAAAGATGTGATGGACATCTATCACAAATTCTGCATTGACTGCCATACGGATATGAACGCGGCAGATGAAAAAAGCGGGCCGGTTACCTGCGGCGAATGCCATCAGAAAGATCCGGAAGTGGTTTCCTCCCGGCAGCTGATCGGCATGGACAGCAACCTGCATTTCCGTCATTCCAAATCCCAGGAAAAAAAATGTGAGCGCTGTCATCATGAATATGATGCGGAAAACAGAAAGCTGGTTTATGTCAAAGAAAAAGAAGGAAGCTGCCGCTACTGCCATCTGAAGGAAGGTCAGGAAATACCGCCTTATGCCGAAGGATCGAAACAGATTTCCAAACTGAGCATGAGAGAAGCATCCCATCTGGACTGTATTGACTGCCACAGACAGACAAAAGCCAAAGAACTGGATGCCGGGCCTGTCACATGTGCGGGATGCCATTCTGCTGAATCCCAACTGAAATTCAAGAAGGCGGAAACCATTGAACGGATGAAACGCAAGCAGCCCGATGCAGTTATCATCAGCACCGGGGCAAAAGAACCCGAAGGCGGTGACCTGGGCGCGGTCCGCATGAACCGTGTGGCTTTTGACCATAAAGCCCACGAAGAATATAATGACAGCTGCCGGGTCTGCCACCATGCGGCCATGGACAAATGCAGCAAATGCCACGGCATGACCCCTGCCAAAGACGGAGGTTTTGTCCAGCTGGAAAAGGCATTTCATCAGACCGGTTCCGACCGGAGCTGTATCGGCTGCCACGGGACAGGACAGAAAGACAGCAAATGCTCGGGCTGTCATGTGTTTATGTCCGAAAAGCGGAAAAAAGACGATGATTCCTGTCTGGTCTGTCATCAGGAAATGACTTCTGAAATGATCGGGGCAGCAGCAGGCGGGGATGATCAAAAACTGGCGGAAATGATGATCAAAAACAGAGAAGTTGTCAGCAGAATCTATGATGATGAGGATATTCCGGAAAAAGTGATCATCCGGAGCATGATGGACAAATATGAAGCCGTGGAACTGCCCCACCGTAAGATTGTGAAAAAGCTGGCGGACGGCATGAAGCAGAACAAAATGGCTTCCTATTTTCACAATGATCCGGGAACCATGTGCCAGGGCTGCCATCATAACAGTCCCGTATCCAAAAAACCGCCCCAATGCGCCAGCTGCCACGGCAAACCTTTTGATGAAAACACCCCGCAGCGGCCCGGTCTGCTGGGGGCATATCATCAGCAGTGTATGACCTGTCATACAGAGATGAAACTGGAAAAACCGGCCGGATGTACCGGATGTCATAAAGAAAAATCATAAATTCATCCTTCCCTTCTCTGTTTCCCTCCGGGAGCGGAGAGGGGAAACCGGGTTGCACCGGATACCTGAGGATAAAGGTACAATTTCAGTAAAACGGATGAATGATAAGTTTACATTACAGAGGTACGAATTATGTCAGTATCCCGCAGAAAATTTTTAGCATGGATGGGCGGTGCCGGTCTCAGCACGGCCGTCGGCAGGAAGGCCTTTGCCGCATCAAACAAACATTTTGAAGGTTATCCGGACAGTTTCGGGGTTTTGCATGATACCACACTTTGTGTGGGCTGCCGATCCTGTGAGGCTGCCTGTAATAAAGTCAATGATCTGCCGCAGCCGGAAAAATCTTTTACGGATCTGAAGGTTCTGGATGAAAAACGCAGAACCGATGCAGCGGCTTATACTGTTGTCAACAAATACGAAAGTGTCAAAAAGCCGGGTCTGCCCCTGTTCCGGAAAATACAGTGCAACCACTGCCTGGAACCGGCCTGTGCATCGGCCTGCTTTGTTAAGGCATTCACAAAAACCAAAGAGGGGGCTGTTGTCTACGACGCTTCCGTGTGTGTGGGATGCCGTTACTGCATGGTGGCCTGCCCCTTTAATATTCCGGCCTATGAATATGATAAAGTGCTGGATCCCAGGGTGGTAAAATGCACCCTGTGCCATCCCCGCCTTCTGGAAGGAAAACTTCCCGGATGCGTGGAAGTCTGCCCCGCGGAGGCCCTGACTTTCGGCAAAAGGGAAGACCTGCTGGCTTTGGCCAGGGAGCGTATCCGCAAACATCCGGACCGCTATGTGCATCACATATACGGAGAAAAGGAAATGGGCGGCACCAGCTGGCTGTATATCACCGGAGAATCCTTTGAACAGGTGGGAATGAGGGAAGATCTGGGAATCACACCGGCTCCGAATCTGACCGCGGGTGCATTGGCAGTGGTTCCCATGGTGGCCGGTCTCTGGCCCCTGTTCCTCACAGGAGCCTATGCCATGAGCAGACGGAAAGAAAAAATTGCCGCTGAAGAGCAGGCCGGGGCCGTGGCAAATGCCATTGCCGAAACCAATGATGCTGCGGAAAAGAAACTTGCACAGGCTTTGGAAAAAGCTAAGAAGGAAAAAGAGGCCGCGATTCAGAAAGAAGTGAAAAAGGCCCTGGAAGAAGCGGTCAAAGCCCAGGAAGCCGATAAAGAGGAGGATGCCTGATGTCCCAAGATGCTGTGAAAACAAAATTTTTCCCGCCGGACCGATCATTTTATACGCCCGTTAATATGGTCGTCGGCTGTATTATGGCAGTGGGTCTGCTGTTTACCGTACTCCGTTTTACAGGCGGTCTGTCCATGGTAACCAACCTGGATGACAACTATCCCTGGGGCCTGTGGATCGGATTTGACCTTATGGCCGGTGTTGCCCTGGCAGCGGGAGGTTATACCACTTCCGCGGCCTGTTATCTTTTCGGGATGAAACGTTTTCATTCCGCAGTAAGGCCTGCCATTCTGACCGCTTTTCTGGGCTATGCCCTGGTTGTGGTCTCCCTGCATTATGATGTGGGCCGTCCCTGGCGTCTGCCCTATCCCCTGTTCTGGTCCCAGGGAACCACCTCCCTGCTCTTTGAAGTGGGTCTCTGTGTGGCACTTTATCTTACCGTGCTTTTCCTGGAATACTCGGTTACTGCGCTGGAATGGCTGGGGTTGAAAAAGCTGCGGCATATCATTCACCGCCTGACTCTGGTGCTGACCATTTTCGGTGTGATTCTGTCCACCCTGCATCAGTCTTCCCTGGGAGCACTGTTCATCATTGCCCCCTCCAAACTGCATCCCCTGTGGTATTCCCAGTATCTGGCGGTTTATTTCTTTATTTCCAGTATGTTTGCCGGGCTTTCCATGGTGATTTTCGAGGGCAGTCTGTCCCATAAATATTTCCATGATAAAATGGATGATACCTATCTGGGTGAACATGACGGGGTTGTTCTGGGATTTGCCAAAGGAGCCTCCTTTATCATGTTCGCTTATCTGGTCATCAAAGTGATCGGCATTGCCATGGACAATACCTGGCATTATCTGGGAAGCGGTTACGGCATGTGGTTCCTGGTGGAAATGCTGGGATTTGTGGCACTGCCCGGTTTTCTGTATGCTGTGGCCGTGCGGGACAGAAATTTCGGTCTGATCCGCAAAGCCGCACTGATTACCGTTCTGGGCATTGTCCTCAACCGCCTGAATGTCTGTCTGATCGCATTCAACTGGTATCTGCCCCTGGAAGACAGATATTTCCCGCATATCGGTGAAATCGGTCTGACAATTTTCATGGTAACCATCGGTGTCGTGGCCTTTAAGTTTATTGTCACCCGGATGCCCATTTTTTATGAACATCCCGATTATAAAGAGTCTCACTGAAAGGAGGGGTTCAGATGCATGATGTGATTTATACCCTGCAGGATTTTATGCTGCATACCAAAAATATAACCTATATCCTGATGGGAGTGGGACTGGTGGCTTATGTTGCTTTCTGGAATTTTCTGACCGGAAAAGATGACGATCATGAAGCAGCAGGGAAAGAAGAATAAACCATCGGGGAATAAAAGGAGATAAAGATGTATGAATTTGTAACCGGCCCTTTGGCCTGGCTTTCTTTCACTATATTCTTTGCCGGGGTGATCGTCCGCGCGGTTCAGTACATAAAAGGACTGGACTGGCAGTTGGATCGGGTTGCCTATATGGAATACAAAATGCAGGGCTTCAAAGGAGCCATGCGTTCCATTTTTCTGTGGCTGGTTCCTTACGGAACCCACAGCTGGCGTTATTATAAATTTTTTACCCTGCTGTTTTTTACTTTTCACATCGGCCTGCTGGTCACACCGGTTTTTCTGCAGGCCCACAATATTCTTCTGCAGGAGCGGTTCGGTTTCAGTCTGTGGAGCATATCGGACGCAACTGCCGATTTTCTGACCATTGCAATGCTGGCAGCAGCCCTGCTGATTGTTCTCCGCCGTATCGCACTGCCGGAAGTCAGGATTATTACAACCCGGTATGATTACCTGATGCTGGCCATTGCCGTGGCCCCCTTTATTACCGGATTCTTTGCAATGCATCATATCGGGAATTATAAATTCTGGCTTATTCTGCATATCCTTAGCGGTGAAATCATGCTGGTTGCGATTCCTTTTACCAAACTTTCCCATTTTGTTCTCTATTTCATGTCCCGGGCCCAGCTCGGAATGGATTTTGCGATCAAACGGGGAGATATAAAACGCGGCAAAGGAATGGCGTGGTAACAATTACAGTGGACAGTTTACAGTGAACAGTCTGCAGTGAACAGTCTGCAGCCCCGGGGCGGGCAAAAGTGAATTGCTGTCCGGCGTTTATACTGACAACTGTTCACTGACAACTGATAACTGGACAACTGACAACTGATTGATGATAAGGATATAAAAATGGCACAAGGTAAACTCTGTAACAGAGAAAAAGTAAATGAGCTGGAGTTTCTCCAGGCCTTGCTGAATGATAAAAGCGGCGCGCAGTACTACAGTGAAATGAATGATCTGGATGTGGACACAGAACTGCTGTGGAATACACTTCAGAAAACACTGGTGCAGAAATCCCGTATCAAAACCTGGCTGGAAATCTGCGCACACTGCGGACTCTGCGCGGACAGCTGCTTTCTGTATTTGGCAAATAACAAAGATCCCGAGCAGGTTCCCTCCTATAAAATCCAGTCCACTCTGGGCGAGATGGTGAAACGCAAAGGTCAGGTGGATAACGAGTTTATGCAGATGTGCATGAAAACAGCCTGGGCAAAATGCACCTGCTGTAACCGTTGCGGTACCTTTTGCCCCTTCGGCATAGATATGGGAATCATGTTCAGTTACCTGCGCGGTCTGCTCTCTGCCCAGGGGTTTCTGCCCTGGGAGATGAAAATCGGAGCGGGAATGCACCGGATTTACCGGGCGCAGATGGATGTCAGTGTAGAAGACTGGGTGGATACCTGTGAATGGATGGCCGAAGAATATGAAGAAGAATGGCCCGGTCTGGTAATTCCCGTAGATAAAGAGAATGCGGATATCATGTACACAGTGAATGCGCGGGAACCCAAGCATTATCCCGAAGATTTGGCGGAAGCCGCCATTCTTTTTCATCTGACCGGGGAAAACTGGACGGTTCCCAGCGAAGGCTGGGAAGAAACCAGTCTGGCCATGTTCGCGGGTGACTGGGAAGCCTGTAAAATGCAGGTGGAATCTGTATATGATGCCATGAAACGGCTGAAACCCAAACGCATGGTGGTAACCGAATGCGGTCATGCCTACCGGGCCACAGTTGTGGAAGGTCCTTACTGGGCCGGATATAAAGACGGAAAAACCCCGGTCCCCAGTTTTCATTATGTGGAATGGGTGGCGGAAGTATTACGGACAGGCAAACTTAAAATTGACCCGGCCAAGAAAATCAAAGAACCGGTGACCTACCAGGATTCCTGCAACTATATCCGGAATGCGGGACTGGCCGACTGCGCCCGTGAAATTATGAGTTATATTGCCGAAGATTTTCGGGAAATGGAACCCAACCGGGAGCATAATTTCTGCTGCGGCGGCGGCGGCGGTTTTAACGGAATCGGCAGATTCAGAAAAGAACGGAATGCGGGTCTGAAAGTCAAACGGGATCAGATTCTGGCCACCGGCTGCAAGCTGGTCATTTCTCCCTGCCATAACTGCTGGGATGCCATCCGTGATCTGGAAGAAGAGTTTGAAATCGGTATCCGCTGGTCCTTCCTCAAACCGCTGCTCATTAAAATGGCGATTATTCCCGAACACCTGCAGCCCAAAGAGGAAGAATAGAAAAATGAGTCTGATACCGGTTTTGTCAGGGGAATCAATGCGGTACCTGTGCGAAAGTTCTTTCTGCGCGAATAGGGATATTGCGAATACAAAGCGGTTTTTCCTGCGGAGTGAAATCTGTAACTGATATTTTGCTGAACTGAATCGGTGTCATTATCATAAAACCGCCGGGCTTTCGGGCCCGGCGGTTTTTTATTTTTCTTTCCCCTCCTTATCCTTTTCCCGGACAATTGCGCTGACCTTTCCGGATCTGTGAACTGCCGGAATCGGATTGTTCCGGATTCAGGAGTGCGGAAACGGAGCGGAATTCCCCCCACCGGAAACACTGCCAAAATTCCGCTCCGCTCCATTTCGGCAGTCCTTCTGCGTTCTTTCCCATCTCAGTAGATCGAAAACTTTCCGGAGGAGTGCAAAAATTGCATTTTTGCACCGCTGAACAGGGGGGTAAAACGGAGCGTTTTCTGCCGGGCATTCATGCAAAAATACAATTTTTGCACTCCGGGAACAGTTCTGAAACCGGTCTGCGGAAAACTTTTCGAT
>JAABRU010000088.1 GCA_011390755.1 Desulfobacteraceae bacterium
GCTCCGGATCAACCTGCTGCCGGAAGATCTGCGGAAAAGACCGGGGCGATTCGCTTATTATATGATGATCCTTTTGGCTTTCCTGATTCTGCTGACCGCTCTGGGCTGGGGGGGAAGCTATTTTCTGCGCCAGCAGCAGACTGTCCGTGAACTGAATAAGGAAATGAAACAGCTGCGGAAAGAGATCGCGGAAATGGAAGATACGCAGCAGCAGCTGGAAGTACTGCAGACGCGGATAAACCGCCTGGCAGATCTCAGACAGAATCATATCCCTTTGCTGGATATTGTGCGGGAACTGACCGCGATTATTCCGGAAAGTGCCTGGGTACAGGATTTTTCTTTTTCGGAAAAAGGCATTCAGATCAACGGGTTTGCGGATTCGGCTTCGGAACTCATCGGCATTCTGGAAGCCTCGCCCCTGTTTGCCGATGTTTCCTTTCTGTCTGCCATTGTGAAAGGCAGGGACGGAAAAGAACGTTTCAGCATCGGTCTGTCCATGGAAAAACTGCCGGGAACCGGGGAGAATCCGGATGAATAAAGAGCGGAAATATATTCTTGTCATCGGGGCGGCAGTGCTTCTGGCAGCTGCGTTCTACCGTTTTTCACCTGAAACAGAATCATTTTTTCAGGGGAAAAATGAAATTCTCCGGGAACAGGAAAAACGGGCCCGCTACAGAGAAATGCTTCAGGAAAAAGATCGTCTGGAAGCAAAACTCATATCTGCCCGGCGGGAACTGGCAATGCTGGAAGCCGGACTGCTGACCGGAGAAACCCCGGCCCTGGCTGCGGTGGAAATACAGAATATTGTCAATGAAATTGCTGCCCAAAGTCAGGTGGAGATTCAAAGTATGCAGATTCTGCAGCATCAGACCCCGGGTTCCGACCGGGAAAGTGTATATCTTTCTGTTCCGGTTCAGGTGAATCTGACAGCAGGTATCCGTCAGCTGAAAGAAGTATTATATAAGATAGAAAATGCGCCGAAACTGCTGAAAATCAGCAGTATCCGGATTCGTCCCCACAGACGCGGACGCGGGCAGGCCGACATGGTGCAGTCCCATTTTACTGTGGAAGGCTTTATGAAAGAAAAAAAGAATATATCGGAAGGATAAAATAATGAAATCCAAAATATGGCTTATCAACACTGTACTGGTTCTCTGTCTGATGCTGATGGGCATGAATGCCTGGCAGGTATGGACAGGGGAAATGCCGGAGCAGCAAATGCCTGAGAAAAAGGAAGTTCCGGAACCATCCCCGCAGATCCGTGCAGGCACAGACAGACATGTTCCGGAATCCCGTTACACGGTGATTGCAGAAAAAAATCTTTTTGATCCGGAGCGGAAAGAGGATTTGCCCGGAAAATCCGACCAAAAGTTTCCAGACAACAAAGGAGGGGAGGATATGCAGCCTCAAAATATTATTCTGGACGGTGTGATACTGATGGAGGGGTATCAGAAAGCCCTTATCCGGACACAGGAAGGAAAAACAGACAGAAATAAATGGGTGCGTATCGGTGACAGTTTGGCTAATATGAAAGTTACCAGCATTCAAAAGGAGCGGGTTTTTCTGAGCGATGAAGTAAAAACATATGAGATTTCCCTTTATGGCGGTAAGGAGAGAAAAAAACGGGTATTATCTGATGAAAAATCGGAATCTCCCATTGTTATCTATAATGAAAAGATAGTGGCAGATCGAAAAAGCGACGAAGATATAAAAACATCTGTTCAGACCACTATTTCTCCGAAAAACGAAAAAATTCTGATTGAACCGGTCACAAAAACAGAGAAAAATATTCAGGGAGATATTCCCAAATATAAAGGCAGTATTACCGGCGGAGGCAGCAAAAAATCAACTGATTCATCCGCTTCCGGAAAAAATAATGAGAATGGCAAACAGGAAAACAGAATCGGAAATCCTTTTCTGCAGATTCTGCAAGGGAACAAGGGAGATCAATGATAGTGAAATCTCTTAAGAATGCTTCTGCTTTTGTTTTGTTCATATGTTTTCTGCTGATTTGCGGCTGTGTTCATCAGAAACCGCCTGTGTCCTCTCCTGCTGATTCCCCCGGTCATGAAAATTTTTATATAAAATCTCATGATCCTTTTGAAAGAGACGGGGAAAGCACTGTAAAAGCCGGGACAGAAAGCGGTGCGCCAGATATTGATGGGAAAGCCGAAAAAAAGCAGGCACAGAAGATGCGAAGTGATGCTGCTCCCGGAAAGGATAATCCGGGCGGAATATCCGGGCAGTCTGCCGGTGATTTGTCTCTGAAACCGACCCGGATTCGCAGGGAAAGAGATGTTTTTATTCCATCCTCTTTGAATTCTTCCGAAAAAGCGGCTTCTTCGGAAGATGTGGTTTTCAATTTTGACAATGCGGACCTGTATGAGGTGATCCGCACCATGGCAGAACTGCTGCACATCAATTATATGTTAGAACCGGGCATCAGCGGCAATGTAACGGTGCAGACAGCCGGAAAACTGAAAGAGAAGGATCTTTTCGGTGTTTTTTATCAGGTCCTGGAAGCCAACGGTCTGACAGCGGTAAAAGAGGGAGAAATCTATAAAATTATTTCCCTCAAAGACGCATCCCGGATGCCCCTGTATTCCCGCATCGGAAGACAGGGAAGAGAGATTCCCGCGCAGGAGCGCATTGTGATTCAGATTATTCCCCTGTATCATATTTCCGCGCAGGAAATGAGTAAAATCATCAGTCCTTTTGTTTCCGCGCAGGGCATGATCATTGTTCACGATGATTCCCGTACCCTGGTGGTGGTGGATAAAAATATCAATATGTACAAAGTGCTGAAACTGGTCACTTCATTTGATATTGATATTTTCCAGACCATTATGCACCGTTTTTATGCCCTGCGGCATGTGGAGGCCGAAGAGGCCGCAAAACTGCTTACGGAAATATTTTCTGCTTACGGGAAGGGGGAAGATAAAAATTTCAAAATCATTCCCATTTCCCGCCTGAACAAAGTGCTGGCTGTCAGTTCCGACACAGCGGTTTTTGACAGCATGGAAACCTTTATCCGGCAGATTGATC
The DNA here is from genome assembly GCA_011390755.1 of Desulfobacteraceae bacterium. Classification (GTDB taxonomy): domain Bacteria; phylum Desulfobacterota; class Desulfobacteria; order Desulfobacterales; family Desulfococcaceae; genus JAABRU01. Next base: position 3,046 of record JAABRU010000088.1, read on the forward strand.
TGCCCAGTGACAGCGCGGAGCCCCGGATTTATGTCTATGCTGTTAAAAACGGGGAAGCCGAAGATATCGGCGATCTGCTGAATACGGTTTTTACCGGAAAAGAGAGTACAGCCGCTAAGGAAAGTACACAGAAGACAGAGAAGAAAGAAGAGACTTCACTGCAGAATCTCTTTACTTCCAAAAGCGCTTCCAAAGAAAAAAAAGAATCCGCGCAAACACCAAAAACCTCCGCCCGGACAGAACAGGGCAGTGCCGGGCAGGTTTCCGAAACGCTGCGGGGGGATGTCCGGATTATTGCGGACAAAACCAGAAATGCCCTGATTATTGAAGCCGTGCCCTCGGATTATCATATTATTGAAGGCATTCTGAAAGAAATTGATGTGCTTCCCCGTCAGGTGCTCATTGAAGTTGTGATTGCGGAAATTACTTTGGATAATAAAGATGAACTCGGAGTGGAATGGGAGTATGACCGCTCTTTGGGAGACGGAACCGGCCTTTCACTGCTGACAGGTACACTGGGAAGCGGGGGGCTGAAATTCAAAGTGGGGGATGACCGCTGGTGGGCCGATTTTTCGGCTTTGGCATCGGAAAATGATCTCAATGTTCTTTCTGCACCGATTCTGCTGGCTTCGGACAATAAAGAAGCCTCCATCCGTGTGACCGACCAGATACCCGTTGCCAGTGCCGAATATCTCTATGATTCTGATAACGGTGTGACCCAGACCAATATTCAGTACCGCGATACGGGTATTATTCTGACCGTTACCCCCCATATTAATGAAAGAGGACTGGTGAGTATGGATATCAGTCAGGAAGTCAGCGAAGAGGGGGCGGATAAAACCGTCGGTGGTAAAGTCTATCCTTCCTTCCGGGAAAGGAAGGTGGACACAAGTCTGACGGTGAAACACGGGCAGACCATTATCATCGGCGGTCTTATGCGGGAACAGACAGAAGTCGGAGTCAACGGGGTGCCTTATCTCAGCAAAATACCGGTCATCGGTTTTCTTTTCGGAAAAGATAAAAACGAAGTAAAGAAAACAGAACTGATTCTGCTGATTACCCCCAGGGTGATTGTCAGTTCCGATGATGTGGACAGCATCAGTGAGGAATTCCGGCAGAAGGTTGCGGATATGAAAGAAAGAATCGCCAAAACGAAAGAGAAGCCTCCTTTTTACCAGAAAAGCCGGGAGTAATTCCGGATGTCAGCAACTGTTTTCCATATAAAAATGAACAAATCCTATTCTTCAGAAATCTCTGATGATTTTGATGAATACCCTGAAGTGACACAGAATGATATAAACCGTGCAGTATTCCGTATAGGACGAATACCTGCCTCATCATCCAAACAGCAAATTACGATTCTGCCGGATACCGTTCTTGTTGAATATTTCAGGATTAAAGCAGGCGATGACGATTTTCAGAGATTAATCAACGATACGCTTCGAAAATCTGTCGAATACGAAAATCTGGAAGATACGATCCGGCGTGTCATCCGTGAAGAATTGCACTCCGGAAATTGATACAAAATCCTATAAAATTTTGGACTTCAAACGGATAATCCCTGCTTTTTTTCAGATGCTGTTTCGCGGCCCTTTCTGTTTTGGAACGAATCATTTTGGGGGGGGCGGATTGCTGAATACGATGACAAATGATCCGATTTTTTTTCTGAAAAGGATATCTCCGAAGAATTACCAAAGGATACTTTGGACGGCCTTTCTGATATTTATCCGGATACTGATGGGGTTTGATATCGGCAGCGCGGAAAATTTCAGTAAAATCGCAGTGATCGTCTCTTTGAATATCAAACCCTATGCCGAAGCACTGGAAGGAATTCATGAGGCCCTGCATGAAAGAAATCGGGATGCGGCTGTTTTTTTTCTGGAGAATTATCCGGAAAACCGGCAGGATGGATTAAAGGACAGACTGATCCGGGAGAATTATGACACCCTGATTGGGGTCGGGCCTGAGGCATCCCGTTTTATCTGGACAGAATTCCAAAACACTCATATCCGGCTTTTGTATTCAATGGTGCTGCATCCGGAACAGATGAAAGAGGCACCGGATGCGCCATGCGGCATTTCCATGAGCATTCCTGTCCGTCGGCAGATAGACAGCATTGCCCGTGTTCTGCCTCAGACAAAACGCATCGGTCTGCTGTTTGATCCCGCATACAATCAGGATTTTTTTGCGCAGACCCTCCCGGCTGCCGCGGAAAAAGATCTGGGGATCATTCCGCTGTCGGTTTCATCCCGGAAAGAGATTCCCCGGATCCTGGAAAAGAACTGGGATAATGTGGACTGCCTGTGGATGATTCCGGATCGCACCATTATTTCCGAAAGTATCATTCAGTTTATTATCAAGGAAGCCCTGCTTCATGATGTTCCGGTAATCGGGTATAACCGCTTTTTCTGGGAATCCGGTGCGGTGCTGAGTTTTATCTTCGACTATAAGGAACTGGGAAAACAGACAGGGGCGCTGGCGGGCAGGCTGGTGCCGGGAGAAAAATGCCCGGAGCTTTCTCCGGGATTTCAGCTCCGCCTGAATGAAAAAGTCCTGAAGAAACTGGGAACCTTTTTCAAAGAGCCGGAAAAATGAAGAAGCGGATAAGGGCAGGCATAAGAAACCCCGGTATTCATTTCCGCCTGCTGCTGGCGGGGATTGTTTTAATCAGTGCCACCACTTTTACCCTGGGGTATATGGTCAGAAATATTACCCATGAGTTTGTGAGCTCCCGCTTTGAAAATCAGATGCAGTTTCTGGCGAAATACCTGGCCCTGAATGCGGAGCTGGGAATTCTGATCGATCAGCGGGCCATGCTGAAGCGTCAGGCGGAAAATCTGCTCTCGGAAAAAGATGTGGTCAAAGTCCGTATTTTTAATGAAAACGGGGAGTCTCTGGCAGATGTCTCCAAAGAATACGCAGGGCCCCTGTCTGTTGCGGAAGTGCCCGTAACTGTGAAAAAATCAAAAGAGTTTCCCTGGAATATGGGGCAGGATTCCGAATACCGGCATCCGGAGGAACGGATTATCGGCAGTGTCCGTATTCACTATACCACCGAAGGCATTCAGCATCTGCTGTCTGTGATGCGGATCCGTTTTCTCTGGCTCACAGCCGGTCTTTGCGGAATCAGTGTGCTGATTTTCTATTTTATCTCCCATTCTCTGGTCTCACCCGTAACACGGCTTGCCAAAGCCACCCGTGAAGTGGCCGCGGGAAATCTGGAACTGAGAGTGGAACCGGGCTCTTTGCCCGAAATCCGTGAACTGGCACTTTCTTTTAATGCCATGCTGGATTCCCTGCAGGAAAGTCAGGCCGCTTTAAAGCGTGCCAATGAAGAAATGATCCGCCAGAAAACCCTGGCCCGCATGGGGGAGTTTTCCCTGATGATTGCCCATGAGTTTAAAAATCCGTTGGGTATTATCAAAAGTTCTCTGGATATATTAAAAGCGGATATCCGGGAAGGGGCCGGAGAGCTGATGGTGGAATATATGGAAGATGAAATCCGGCGGCTGAATCATCTGATTGAAGAGTTTCTGCTCTTTGCCCGACCCGCTGTGCCCAGTTTCCGGGAATGCGATCTCAATGGGATTCTGGATGAAAACATCCGGCGTTTTGAAATTCAGTTAAACGGTTTTCCCATTCAGATACAGTCAGACATTCCGGAAACCGCCTGTATTGCAAGGGCAGATCCGGATCTGCTCATGCGGGTTTTCAGCAATGTTCTGAAAAACGCAGTGGAGGCCAATGAAAAGCAGGGAGTGATTCGGGTAAGGGTTTTTTGCGGAAAAGGAAAGTGGTGTACGGAAATCAGTGATGGGGGGCAGGGCATTTCAGAAGAACATCTGCCCAGAATTTTTGAGCCTTTTTTTACCACCCGTGCCAAAGGCACGGGGCTTGGCCTGGCCTTTGCAGCGCAGGTGATTACCGCGCATCAGGGAAGTATCCGGGCGGAAAACAGAAAAGAAGGCGGTGCCGCTTTCCGTATAGAGATTCCTCTGGGCACTGAATAATCAGATTCAAAAATGAAACTTCTCCAGGCATGGATTGAGCTGCATAAAGATGAATTTGTGGCTGACCGGGAACTTGCCGTATCCGGACAGCAACCTTATAAAATGGAGCCATTGAGGTAACTATAGTTTCGCATTTTTTATAACTATCTGTTTTTTATTTTAGCCACGAATGACACGAATTGCACGAATGTTACAGAAGATGAAAAATCAGTTTTTTATCATATTGTTTTTATAAATATTTTTTCGTGTCTTTCGTGATTTGCTGTAAAAATTGCAAAAGCATAGGAGTAAAAGACAGATATGAATCCGGGAATTGAAAAAGCAACTCCGGGAGATGATTATACTCTTTTGCTGACTTTCACCAACGGTCAGTAGATCGAAAAGTTTCCCCCGGATACGGTTTTACGACTGTCCCGGAGTGCAAAAATTGTATTTCTGCACCGCCGCATCTCCCGGTTGCCCCATGCAGAAATACAATTTTTGCACTCCTCCGGAAACTTTTCGATCTACTGACGGTGAAAAAGGGATTTATGACTGTTCCCATTTACTGGATTTCGGTGTTTTCAGAGAACTGAAAGATAAAAATTACTTTAAAAAAGTCAGGGTAAATCACGGTACGGTTGTCTTTGCCCCATGAACAGGATATCTGTCCGGATACATTATATGCAGAATCCCAAAAATGTATTGCCTGAATAATATGTTTTGCTGTTTGTGCTGTTCACCGGAGAGAAAAATATGACTGAACATTCCACAAAAAAATCCCCATCCCCCGTACCCCGCATCCTCATCGTGGATGATGAAGAAAAAATGCGGCATCTGCTTTCCATTATGCTGGAACGGAAAGGTTATGCCGTCAGTCAGGCAGGAGACGGGGAAGAGGCATTGGATATACTGGATCAGCAGACTTTTGATATGATCATCAGTGATATAAAAATGCCCCGGATGGACGGTACGGAACTGCTGGAAAAAATAAAAGAGATGCAGATTGCTGTTCCGCTTGTATTTATCACGGCTTTTGCCACCATAGATTCTGCCGTGGATGCCATGCGGCAGGGGGCTGCTGATTATATTACCAAGCCCTTTGAGGAAAGCCGTATTCTGCTGACCCTGGAAAGAACCCTGCATCTGTCCAGGGTGATGTCGGAAAACAGGGAGTTAAGGCAGCAGTTACAAAATGCACAGCAGCAGGATGAGCTCATTTATACATCCAATGCCATGAAATCCCTGATGGAACTGGCCGAAAGGGTGGCGCAGACAGATTCCGCCGTGCTGATTTGCGGAGAGTCCGGAACCGGTAAAGAACTGCTGGCCAAATATATTCACCGGATGAGTTCCCGCCGGGACAAACGTTTTGTGCCGGTAAACTGTGCGGCCATATCCGCCGGTCTGGTGGAATCCGAGCTTTTCGGTCATGAAAAAGGTGCCTTTACCGGGGCAGACCGCAAAGCCGAAGGCAAGTTTGAATACGCATCCGGCGGCAGTCTTTTTCTGGACGAAATTGGTGATCTTCCCCTGGAAGCCCAGGCCAAGATGCTGCGGGCTTTGCAGGAAAAAAGAATTCAGCGGGTGGGCGGAAACCGGGAAATCCCTGTGGATGTGCGTTTCATCTGCGCCACCAACCGCAAACTGAATCAAAGGGTGGATACAGGGGATTTCCGTGAGGATCTCTATTACAGAATCAATGTATTTCCGCTGCAGCCCCCGCCGCTTCGGGAGAGGAGGGAGGATATTCTGCCCCTGTGCGAATATTTTCTGCAGCGGATGGGCGCGTCTTCCATGAAACCGGATGAAAGCGCTGTCCGGATTCTCACAAAATATGACTGGCCCGGCAATGTAAGAGAGCTGGCAAACGCGGTGGAAAGAGCCGTGATTCTCGCGGGAAACAGCAGAAAAATCAGCGGGGATATTTTTTCATTTCTGAATACGGGGGAGAGAGTCTCCCAGACACCGGGGGAATTCCGGCTTCCTCCCGAAGGCATTATGCTGGAAGAACTGGAACAGGATCTGGTGCGCCAGGCTTTGGAAATGAGCAATGACAACCAGAGCGCGGCCGCAAAACTGCTGGGACTGACCCGTGCCAAGTTCCGGGTTTTATTGAAACAGATATAATTGATTATTTGAGAAATTATCATATGCCATTTTGCAGATACTGTCTCTTTTTCTGTATGGGTGCTTTCATTATCGGACAGATTATTGTTTTCCCTGCTTTGGGAAACGATATTTTTGCAGATGATCCGGATGGGGACACCATGCTCATGTTTGTGGGGGAAAAACTGGATGTGCTGAGCATTGCCTCCCGCCGGGAGGAAAGTGCCTGGCAGGCCCCGGCTGTTGCAAAGGTAATTACAAGAAAGCAGATGCGGGAGCAGGGGGATGATACACTGGCTTCTGTTCTGAAAAGGGAACCCGGATTCCATATGGCACAGAAAGAATGGGGCACCCAGCCCTATCTGCGGGGGATTCCGGATTCTGTTCTTTTTCTTTATGATACCGTGCCTCTGTCATCGGATGTCAGCAAGTCCTACCATCCAATTGACGAAGATATGTCCCTCGCCGGGGTGAAGCGCATTGAAATCATCCGGGGGCCCGGCTCCGTCCTCTGGGGGCCCGATGCCTTTGCCGGTATTGTGAATATTGTTCCCATGAGCGGAAAAGATCTGGACGGCACAGAAGCCGGGGTAATGTACGGATATCCCGGAGATCGCCGCAGTTTTTATTTGAACTGGGGGGAGAATAAGGGGCGCTGGGATGCCTTTGTGTCCCTAAGCGGTCAGGAAGGTGAGCTGGATGATACCCATGCCAATGTTGTGCGTTTCTGGGGAGACGGGGATAAGGCTGTGGAACCGGAAGACCGTTATGGTTCCGAATATCCCGGAGATTCCCGCTATATGGAGGCTTCTGCCAGGTTTGCTTACGAAGACTGGCTGACACTGAGTACAAGGTTTGCCGATAAGCGTCGGGCATATACCATGATTATTGAGGAAGATGATATCAGTTGGCGGGAAACAAGGGATAATCCCAGTGCACTGCTGAAAATAGAGGCCAAAAAAACCATAGATCATCTTTCGGGTATCCGCATGACCGGGATGTATCAGTGGATGAAAGATGATCATGAAATCATTGATAGGAGTTTTGAGCAGAAAGAAAGCACCTTATACGGGGAGTTATTGTATGACCGGTCTTTTTGGACAGGAAGCGGTCTGTTTACGGGCGGTATTTCCTACCGGGAAAAACAGATAGAGGATGCCCTGATCTGGAACGGTTATCTGCCGGATTATCTGAAACCGGATAATGAATCCCTGCTGCCGGTTCCTCCGGATAAAGTGGATTACGATACCCGTCTGTGGTCTGTATTCGGTCAGTACAGCCACCGTTTCGGCAATATGGAGGCCTGGTTCGGTCTGCGCTATGACAATCATGATGCTTATAAAGATCGGAGCAGTTTCAGTGCCGGTCTTTCCTGGAATCCTTCTGAAGAATGGATGGTAAAGCTATTGTACGGAACCGCATACCGGACCCCCTTTGCCAAACAACTGCAGGAAAACCGTACTTCAGAGCCGGAAAATATCCGGAGTCTGAATCTGCTTGCGGCATGGAAACCTTCAGAAAAATGGGGAATTGAATTCTGCGGCTACTGGAGCAAAATGAAAGATCATGTCATGGAAGACCTTTATGCCGGATTATCCGAACCCAACCATCAGGAATTCACCGGACTGGAAATCACAGGGAACTACTCCCCCCTGAAAAATCTTCACTTTTCTGCCAATGTATCATTAACCCATAACCAGGGACCCGATGAAAGTTATTATTATAATGATTATACAAATTATCCTCCGGACGGGGGGCCGGGAATTCCGCATTTTGTGGAACTGCGTTATCCCTATGATACCGGACCGGAAAAATTATTCAATTTTACAGCAGCATGGCGGGCAACAGATCAGATCTCTCTTTTCGGTGGCATACGATATTTTTCCTCCGGAAAACTCATTTATCTCCGGGATTCCGATTTTTCAGTCCGTTCAGGCGGCTCCGGAGTTTGGCTGACAGATGTAGGTTTGACAGTTACAGATATTATTTGTAAAAATACAGAACTGGAGTTCATCGGCAAAAATCTTACAGATCAGGATTATATAACACCGGGAATTTACAGTGCGATAGAGGGTTCCCTCTTCACCTTTGAAATCAGACTGAGAAAAAAGTGGTGAACGGGGTATGGGCTGTTTCTGACCAAAACTGCCCCGATATAGCCAGCCGGAAAAGAGAAAAATGTAAGTGTCTGCGAATGGAGTCTATTTATTCTGCTTTTAAATTCAAATAAATATGCTTTAAATTGCTGTCGGCGAATACATGTGGCACATAACTTGCTTGTGTCTGTCAGTATGAAAACAAAGGCACTGCATATTCTTATCTGTTTAGTCTTCCTGATACCGGGATCGTTTGGGACAGCTTCGGACACCTTAATGTCTGTAGAAGAAACCCTGTTGATGAACCTCATCAACAATGCCCGACAATATCCTCTAGAAACAGCGATTTCTTTGGGTATGGATGCAGATAAAATACTGGCAGACCTGCCGGAAATACGGGATATCCTGATAAACGGCATGGACCCTCTGACATTTGAACCGCTTCTCTATTCCACCGCCAAATCACACAACCGGGATATGCTGGAAAATAATTATTACTCCAAAACATCTCCGGACGGCAGAACTTATGAAGACCGCATCGCAGATTCCGGTTTCCGCTCTCCTTTCACCGGCGAAATCATCAGTATGCTATCGTTTAATAATTTTCTCTCTGCGGAAAAAGCGGTGGGAATTCTGTTTGATCAAATTTTCCGGGCAGAACTGAATCCGGAAAGAACTGAAAAACGGAATATCCTTGATCCGGACATGGAATTTGTCGGGATCAGCATGGAAAGCGGTTCTCTGGATTTTGGCGGTTCCAAACGCAATGTATATCTGCCGGTCTGCGACTTTGCCAGCGGGGAACCCGATACCGCACTGGTTGAAAAATATCTGTTCCGCTACATAAATGAAAAAAGGTATCAGCCCGCGGAAAATGAAGGTTCGCCGCTTCCGCCCTATTCACTCAATGAAAAAGTTTCCGCTGCTGCCGCGGCTCATGCAGAGGATATGACTACCCGGCTGTTTTATCACAGATTTACTCCGGAGGGTTTGAGTCCGCTCGACAGGGTCACCGCAAACAGTTGCAGGGCAGAAGAAGTAAAAGAAATTCTGGGTGTGATTGTCATTGAAAAAGTCCTTTCTGCTTCTGAAATTGTAGCGAATCTGTATGAATCTGTCGTGCAGTATGATGACAACATTCTTGTTTCGGATTCAGATTTTCATGAGATAGGAATAGGGGTTGATACACTGGTTTTGAAGTGGGAAGGTCGCCGGGTACTGCTTTGCATACTTGTAATTGATTTGGTCCGCGCTGAAGAAGATAAATATTTTGTTCTGGGAAATATTTATCGGGGGAAACAGCAGTCGGCGGAGTTTTTATATCAGAAAGGTTATATCAGCGGGCACGGTGGCAGTGTTTCATGCGGAATTTCATCCTGTCTTCCGCCGGATACCGGAGAAAAAAGCGGTATTTCCGGTTTACGTCTGCGGAATGTTTCTCTTGGCGCTGCCGAAAATAGTAATGAAACCGTTTCCGATATTACAGGAGCTTATCAGATTCCCCTTCCTGTCGGCCTTGAAGCCATGATTCTTGAAAATGCGGAAGGACGGATTATCGGTAAGTACTTTTTTTCCGGTGGAAAGCGGAATCAGTTCTTTGATATTTATGTATGTGAAGATTGATTTTCTTCTTGACGGCAGTGCGTGAATCATTTATTATTCTCCGTTCAGAGTTATGTAGCCGGAAATCGGCATTACTGAAAATGAAATAAATTGGATTAACTGACAGATGAGAAAACTTTTCATAATATCCGTTCAAATGATACTCTTGGGATTTGCTGCGACTTACAGCTTTGGCCAAGAAAGTCAGCAAGATGTGCAGAAACTCTATCAGGATCCCCTGATCGCAAAAGGTGACGGTTTTGAAATCCGGCAAAGTTATGTAAACCGGTTTCAGGAATTTATCGAACAGGGAAATGAAAAAACTACCCAGGCCGAATACCGCAAAGGTGCTTTGCAGTTAAAACTCTTTGCTTTGGAAGCGGAAAGAATGAATCTGGATACTTCCTTGCTTGAAAAAGAATTGGGAGAAAAGGAAGACGAAATTTCAGAAGATGAAAGTTTCGAACAGGAAGTGAAGTTGCGCTATCTGTATTTTAAGAATATTCTGGACACATATGTGCTGGATGATCTGATTATTGAATCTTATTACTACGCACACCCTAATATGTTTGCAGATGAGAATTATGAGAGTGGTTATATTCCTTTGGATATGGGGGTACAGGAAGATATCCGGGGCAGAATTGTAGGAAAAATGTATCGAAAAATTCTGCAAAAAGAGATGGAAGAACTAAAAAAGAAGTACCATGTGGAGATAGTTGGAGAGAATAAATGAATTTCGTTTCGTATAAAAAAACGGTACAGATGATATGCAGTTTATGTTTGTTATTACTCATTGCTTCATGCTCATACGGGCCGGCATCCCAGGCGACAGTTCTGTATCCGGAAGAGAAAAAAGAAGTTAATGAGCTATGGCCGGATAAAGAGTTGAAATCGCTTTTTGCTCATTACTGGTTTCTTCGCTTCGACGGAAGAGTAAAAGACTCTTTTGCTATGGAAGCCCCTTATTTTAAGGCCATTGTGAATGAGAATCATTATAAATTGTACACAAAAGGTGCAAAGAAAAACGAACTTATTGATCTGACCGTACTGGACATTATAAAAGAAACGAATAGATTATATGAAATACATTACCAGATTCGTTTTAAGAATGCAGAAGGAGAAGAAATGTTGCGTTTTCGTAAGGATAACTGGCTGAAAATGCACGATCACTGGTATCATGTGTTAAGAGACAAAATGATTTTTCCTATGTAAATTATGATGAATTTGGTAAAGAATCAGAAAAACCGTCACTCTGGTGAAAGCCGGATGCTGGAAATTTGAAAGGAGGTGGTAATGGAATAGGTAGGGGGGGGTAAAAAAATTGTTGCAACGATTTTTTTGTAGTTGATTTTTATGGATTTGTTTAATTTAATGAAGGAGAAGAGAATGAAAAAGTTTAGGAATGTAATTGCTGTTCTGCTGGTTCTTGCAATCAGTGCATCAGGTGCTGCTTGGGCTGCTGATGAATACAAACATGTAAAGATTGCCCCCAATGCAAAAGGTGATCTTCTGTTTTATCCTTTTTATGCGGCTTTCGGAGATTGGGAAACCACCATTGAGGTGATCAATACCAGTAATACTTATTCTGCGGTTGCCAAGCTGGTTGTTCGAAGCATGATTGACAGTCAGGAATGTCGTGACTTCCTGATTTATCTGACTCCCAATGATGTATGGAAAGGCCAGATAATGATTGCTCCGACCCAGATGAATGATTCGGATACAGGGGCTGTAATCAATGCAGGAGATATGATTATTACCAGTACTGATGACAGTGTGTTGCGCAGATTTCCTTCAGGGAACAATTGTTCAGCAGTTGCAGATGATTTTGCTTCTACAGACAATCCGTTTGTAACTGAAATCGGAGAACCTGATTGTGCAGGCGACACCTGTCGGATTGGTTATGTAGAAATAATTGAAGCATGGAGTATTGAACGCGCTGCGCTGGCAGGTGCGCCTGCTACCGGTCCGATTCCGAAACCGATTCTTTTCGCAGATTACTGGCCTAACGGAATGGAACCTTGCGGTGCTGCCCTTGCACCTTTGGCAAACATTACCGGTGTTCCTGAACCTTTGACCGGCCATTATCCCAGGAATATTCTTTATGGAAAACAGATTTTCATGGCTCCGGCTATGGGAGCAACTCCACTGAATGTGAACTCAGCAGTGAACGCAACTGTTCTTCGAGATTATGATAATGAGAGTGCCCTTCAGATTTCTATTGAGACACTTCTGGGAGAATTTGCAGACAATACAACGGGTGAAGTCGAAGCTGCACTGAGTAAAAATGAACTGGCTATGCAATATGAAAATCAAAGTCTATCAATACATTTTTTGACATTTCCCACGAAGCTTACTCGGCTTGCTGCCGATGGTTCCTGTAATGTAGCCAGGCATTTGGGTCCCTATTTTCGTGATATGGATCCGGATCTGAATAGATGTTTTCCCTATGAACCCAGAGATTATAATTTGCAGGAAGCAACTGCCGGTGTAAGCGGTGGAATTGTATCTCCTCCTGTTACAGGCGGAGGGCCGGCAGAGCTTTGCGGTGAAGTAAACCTTCGCACCGGTTTTGGTTTTGAAGAAGGATGGAGTCGTTATACCTTCTTCAACGATCCCAATATGAATACACCTGCTTATACGAATATAGATCAGGGTGGCGGAATTGATTCTCTGCGAGATGATGCATCCTATACCGGAATTCCTGCTGTAGGTACGGTGCTTTATCTGGGAGAAAATGGTTATGCGCATCAGGACGGTTATACTCCAGGGAATTTCTATTCTGCAGTTGATGGACCTCTTGGTGCTGATGGTGCAGCAGGTACTGTTGATGATGGTATTGAAATTGAATATTACCAATATTCTGATCTTGAATCCAACGTGGATTTGACAGATCCTACTGTATTTGTGCCAGTTTGGAGAACCGATACTCAGGGTAATTGATTGATGTAAGTTTGGACTGTTCAGTGTAAAAAACAACAAGCCTTAAATTATTTTCCTCTCCTGTTTTTCAGGAGAGGAAAATAAATTCTGATAAATTTTTTCTGGAATTCATATAATTTTAGGAAATTATATGAATTCCAGAAAAAAATTTCATAACATAACAAATTCTCACATGCTGAAAATCTGTTCAGAAGCAGGTTTAAACACATCTTGCTGTCTGCTAAAATTACCAGTTTTTATGAGAATTCATTTTTTTATATATTTTTCAGCATGTGTTTTTTCAGGAAAGGAGAAATGAAAATGAAAAAAATTAAATTATTCTGTTTTTTTGTCCTCCTATTCAATGCATTTGCAATTAATGGCTTTGCATTCGAATCACCGGATATTTATCCCTCATGGCATGAGGTTCCCGGTGATGTCAATTGGTGCAGTAATACATGTGAAGATGGCACATGTCAGACCAGTCATGTGTCCTGTGCAGGGTTCAATTATTATGACATGGAACTTCGGACCGGATTTGAATTAAAACATGATATGTTTGACTCCAAGGTAAGGTGCGGCAGAGGTTTGGACTATGAATGTCCTGAACAGTTTCAAATGGATATGCTGGATTGGGTCAGAGGGAAATCGGATTTTCCTCCTTCCGGTTTTACCTCAGATATAGCAAATAGAATGTATATGGGGACAAATGAATATGAGATTAAACATTATGATCGGTTTCGCATATATGTTCCACCTGGTACAATAAAGGCAGCGTTAACAATCTTTACACCACGAAATTCAATGGTTACAGCAGTTGTGAGAAGAGGGGCACCTCCTTCTGGTGATTATTCTTCATCTAATTATAGTTCCTTGTCTGAGAGATGGTATTCTTATGAACATTTATCTTATAATGACGGCATATACGGGAACGGAGGAGGGACGATTATTCCTTTTAACAGTGATATGAAACATGCGCTGAAACCAAAATTATTTATAATAACAGATTCAGTATTGGCTCAATTGCAAAACAAAGGTGTTCCCAACGATCTTATTAACAGTCTTCGGAATTTAAAGGGTACGGAATATAAAGGGCTTTATGTTTTTTTAAATGCTCTTGATAATCAGATCGGAGTTGACAAGACTGAAGCATACAGATCTTTATTTTTGGAAGAGGCCTATCAGTTTAAAGAGAATGATGCAGATTGGGTATATGTAAAGATTGTGAAAAAAGATCCATATCAATATATATACAGTGTTAAAGTTCAATATCAGATTTATCTGCCTGAGTATCTTAACTGGTATGAAACCGTTGACTGGGGGGATTTTTCTACCGTACAAGGTACGATAACAGGTTCTACAAACACGGGCGATACAAACACGGGTGATACAAACACGGGTGATACAAACACGGGTGATACAAACACGGGTGATAGAACCGGAAACATCAGCGGGGGCAATACAAACACAGGTGGCACTACTTCGTCAAATATTTCTGACATCTTTGCTTCAATAGTTGCTGCTTTAGGAGGAAATAGCAATAACTCCGGAGACGGTACAAATACAGTTACAGAACCTGAATTCACAAAATATATTCCCTTGGAACAGGGGAAATGGACTGAAACTGAAATACCGAAATCAGAAATGGGCAATCGTCAGACCGTTGTCTTTCAACCTGTTTTCGGCTTAAGCGGTCTGCAAAATGGTACTTATGATTATTATGCTCTTTATGTAGCAGGAAGCGAGATTTATCTGGCAAAAAGAAATGCAACTGGGAGCATTTCTTTTGTACAGATTCAAAAAGGTGATCCAGTATATCCCTATGAGTCAAAACATATCTCCATTTCTTCTTCATACAGTATCAGTGGGGGAGGAAGCAGCACAGACAGTGGTTCTTTGAACTGGACTTGTCATGTGTATGATGAACTGATGGCTGATTTGAAACTGTCACCGACAGCTTTGGCAAACAACAGTCCCCCCATTTATTTTATCACCTGTATGGCACCGCAGGGAAATTTTACAACAAAAAGTTTGCGTGGAGCACTTATTTCTTTTTCACCCTAAGTAACCAAAACAGGTTGTTTTGTCAGATCGGGAATGTGCTATATAGCACATTCCCGATTTTGCTAAAGTCAGGAAAAATATTTATATCAAATGGTTTTAAAAATTTTAACAGTGCTAAAAAAAACGGTAAAACTTCCGGGGATCATGATGATTCCTGTCCGTTCGGTAATCAATTACCGCCACCTTCTTCAGAGTTTTGTATCAAAAGATATTCAGGGACGGTTTGTCGGCACACTTGCAGGTCTTCTCTGGACATTCATTAATCCCTTTGTTAATATCGTTATATATATTTTTCTGTTTTCCGTAGTTCTTCGCATACAGGTGACAACAGCGGAAACCGGCACAGATCAGTTCGTCATATATTTTCTTTCCGGTTTTTTACCTTGGCTTTTGTTATCTGAAAGTCTCTCGCGGTCAGCCGGAATTCTTCTTGACAATGCAAATATTATAACAAAAGTTTTTTTTCCTATAGAACTGCTGCCTGCATCAGCTGTTTTTTCTTCTTTCATCATTTCCGGAATCGGAATGGTTCTGTTTCTTATTTACATAGCCTGTATCGGATATTTTCATATAACATGGCTTATGATTCCTTTGCTGATCTTTATCTATTTTTTTTTTGTGCTGGGTATCGCCTTTTTCATGTCAGCTCTTTGTGTTTTTATTCGGGATATTCGTGAAATGCTGGCAATTTTTCTTATGCTATGGTTTTATGCAACACCGATTATATATCCGGCATCTATGCTCCCAGATTCTCTTCAGGATATCATCAGTCTAAATCCTCTCGTTTTTTTTATGAACGGCTTCCGAAACTTGCTGCTCATGCACCGGGTAAATTGGGACACTCTGACCTGCATTCTTCTAATCTCATTTTTCACATTTTCCATCGGCTCTGTTTTTTTTATGAAGTGCAAAGATTCTTTCGGTGATGTGCTCTAAAATATGCTGAAAATATGCTACCTTTTACAATCATCGGATATGAGCGGAGGAGTTCGGATTGTTTTTGACCAGGCGATGGCTCTTTCGGCTTTAGGACACAAAGTCACCATACGGGCACTGCGGGGAGATCATTCCTGGTATCCCTACCCGGTGCAGCCGGATTATGTAAACCGGCTGGATGCCCCCTTTCATGAAAAAGATCAGCCGGATGCGGTCGTATGCACCTATTGGACAACCGTTGAGCCGGGAATCAGAATCGGGGCCGGGGTGACACTTCATCTGTGCCAGGGATATGAAGGAATGTTCCCGGAACTCAGGGAAAATTGGGCTGAAATACAGAAAATCTATAGGCTGCCGATACCGAAAATAACCATCGGGGACTGGATTTCGGATCTGCTCAGAAATACCTTTGGTTCCGGAACATTTCCTGTATATACAGTCGGACAGATTGTGGATACTTCTGTTTTCAAACCTTCCGGAATTAAGTGGACATATTTTTTTCCATGGTGTCATACATTTTTACCTATAAAAATCCTTGTTGTCGGTGATTATGCTCTTTCCTGTAAAGGAATTGCTATCTCTCTGGGAGCAGTGGAACTGCTTAGGAAAAGGGGCGTGAATATCCATCTTATCCGCGTTTCTCTTCATCCGCCGAATCCGGATGAACTCAATATTACAAAAACCGATGAATCATATGTGAAGATATCACCTTTGCAAATGGCGTTGGTATATCGGAAAGCCGATCTGCTGATTTCCTCATGTCTGCCGAGTGAAGGTTTTGGACTGCCTTTTGCCGAAGCCCTTGCAAGCGGACTTCCGGCTGTAGCTGCCCGGATTCCCTCCTATGAAAGTATTGCGGACGGTTTCAATTATCCTTTTTTTATAGATGAGAATACCTCCAAAGCAATGGCGGATGCAGTAACTGTGCTGATAAGCAGCCGGAAAAAAGAAATAAAACGGATTAGAAAAGAAGGCCCGAAACGGATACGGAACAGATATAATGCACAAAAAGTGGCAGCAAATATTGAATCTGTATTGACCGGACTGCCATCAAATGACTGATATTTTTGCCATTAAATGTAACAATGTTACGAAATCATACCGCCTTTATCAAAAGCCTTCGGATCGTCTGAAAGAGATGCTGTTGAGGCGTTGTTTTCATAACGCTTTCACAGCAGTACAGGATATATCATTTTCTGTTTTCAAAGGCGGAACACTGGGGATCATCGGTGAAAACGGGGCAGGAAAAAGTACATTACTGAAACTGCTTGCCGGAACAGTGTGCCCGACTGCCGGAACAATAGACATTTGCGGACGGGTAGCCGCTATTCTGGAACTGGGTTCCGGATTTCATTCGGAATTCACAGGAAGGAAAAACATATATCTCAACGCGTCACTTCTGGGGATGTCCCATGCGGAGATTCAAAAGTGTGAACAGTCAATTATTGATTTTTCGGAATTGGGCAGTTTTATTGATCAGCCCGTAAAAATCTATTCATCGGGTATGTATGTTCGCCTGGCTTTTTCTGTGGCGATAAGCGTCAATCCGGAGATTCTGATAATAGATGAGGCCCTGAGTGTGGGAGATCAAAGGTTTCAGAAAAAATGTATTGACAGAATGATGTCTTTTCGAAAGAAGAATAAGACCATTGTTTTTTGCAGTCACAGTATGTACCATGTTTCTGAATTATGCGAAACCGTGTTATGGCTGGATAATGGAAAGGTGCGTGATATCGGCAATAAAAGCCGCATAATTGAAGAATATGGTAAATGGAGTGAAAGAAAACAGAAAAAAAATGAAGAAACCGTCACTGCCAATAATGAAGCGCCTATTGTAAAAATAAGAAATGTAGAAATAATCGGAAGCAACGGGAAACAGATAAAAAGTGTTGAAAGGGGTGACAATCTCAGAGGAGTTATCCATTTGGAAAGCACAGAAGAAAGATATGTGCATATCGGAGCCGGATTTCGTATGATATCCGGAGACAATATTTTCGGTGTCACGACAAAAACAGATAAAATAGAACCTCTTAAAATAGAGGGAAGCCGGAAAATCGAAATTGTGTTTCCGGATATCCCTTTTATCGGCAGTGCATTTCAGGTTTTCGGAGTGGTACTGGATGAACACGCCCTGCATATCTATGATCTGAAATTATCAGAGTCCATTGATGTGGTGAAAAGTACCGGCGCTTACGGCACTGTATATATGGAGCATAAATGGCAGTTTTAGATACGATTGTTATTGAAAATTCGGCAGACTGCAATCTCAGATGTCCGGCATGTCCGACAGTATATGCTCCGGATTATCCGAGGAAAATAATGCCGATGGATTTGTTTGAAAAAATATTGTCTCATATCAGTACAGAATATTTTTCAAAATGCGCTTTGATGGGATGGGGAGAACCTTTGCTGGATTCCACCTATTTTGTTAAACTGAACCTTCTTAAAAAAAAAGGTTTTTTTGTTGGATCTACCAGCAATTTTACATTGCTGGATTCTGAAAAACTGGAACAGTTGATAGAGAATCAACTGGATTATCTGGCTCTTTCTATTGATTCCAATCATCTGAAGGCCTGCAATATCAGTGAATCTGTGATAAAACAGAAATTAGACCGTCTGCTGCCTTTTATTTCAGATAAAGCCGGATATTTAAAGATCGGTCTGAATATCATTGCTTTGAATACAGATCAGCCGTTCATTATCCGTCTGCTGGAATTGTTCAGGAATTATCCTGTATCCGGTGTCAGTATTTCTCCTTTGATAATGATTCCCAGTTTGAAATTGCATAAAAAACTCTTTTCCGGGGAACAGTTATTTGACTTTAAAAAAAGCATTGATGAAAAGTTTCCTGATATGACAATATCATTCCAATATCTGGATGATGCCCCGGAAGCAAACTGCCGGTCTGATATTTTCCGAAATGTATATGTGAATTACCGGGGAGAAGTGAGCCCCTGCTGCGTTCTTGCGATGGCTTTTCCCAATGTCACATTTGACGGTGAACTCCGGCAGACAAATCTCCTGACTTTCGGGCAACTGGACAATTGCTCATTTGATGAAATATGGATGTCGGATAAATATACATTTTTCAGAAATATTTTTAAGGAAAACAAAATCCCATCCCAGTGCATGTGCTGTAATTCATGGAGAAAATTATGAATTCATCCGTTGACATATTCTGGCCTGAAAAACAGGCTCCGGATATTGAAGAAGTAAAATTTTCCTTTTCTTTCTGTAAACAGAAAAGTTATGAGTTTGTAAAATCTGCCGCCCTGAATATCTCATGGTTTGATTATTCAGAAAATCAGACAGTTGCTGACATCCTTTCCATGACAGACGCAGAATGTATTTTCTTGTCAACATATTCTGAATTACTGATTTCGAGACCGGCGATTGAAAATCTGCTTGCTGCGGCCCGTATGGGAAAAGAATACTCTGTTTTTGTTCCGGTTTTCAATGAAACAGATTTTCCTGTACAACTGGCTGCGTTGAAAGCTCCCTATTTAAATATCACCACTTTTATTGAAACATCTCAATATATTTCGCAGCAATATGACGGGGAGTTGCTTCCGGCAGAACGATGTGATCCGAAATGCCTTCTGGTTCGCCGTGAACTGCTGATGAAAACAGATCCGAAATGCAATATTACCGGTTTATGTTTTTCAATCGGAAATATGGAAGAAAAAAGTATTGCTGTCGTGAAAAGCGCGTTTATTCACTGTTTCGGAAAATATTATGAAGCCGATCGTCAGGATTTGGTTAACCTGGTTCCTTCCCATGTAAAAAATGTTCTGGATGTCGGATGTGCCAGAGGAGGATATGGCAAACATTTAAAAAAATTACGCCCGGAATTGCACTTGACCGGGGTAGAACTGAATCCGGTGATGGCTGAAACAGCCCGCTGTTTTTATGATGAAATAATTACATGTCCCATAGAGAACATCCGGTTTAAAAATACCTTTGACCTGATAAACTGCGGGGATGTCATAGAGCATCTGATCAATCCCTGGGATATGCTGAAACGATTTTATGATTTACTCCAAATAAACGGATATTTGGTACTGAGTGTGCCGAATGTGGGACACTGGACTGTTGTAAGGGATTTGCTCAAAGGCAAATTCCAGTATATTCCTGTCGGTGTTCTGTGCCTGACCCATGTAAGGTGGTTTACAGAAATTTCTGTCAGGGAAGCTCTGCAGGATGCAGGGTTTATTATTGACAGTTATCAACGGCAGCAACTATTGCCAACACCGGAAGGGCTTGTTTTTATAGAGAATATGTGTAATAATGGTTATGGTGACAGAGAATCTCTGTTAAGCAATGAATTTATCATAAGGGCAATGAAAAAATGAGTGTTTCATCTGTAATAGTCAATTATTATACTGCTCATCTCCTCCCGCCCCTGTTGGATAATTTACTTGCTGATCCACTAATATCACAGATAATTATTGTAGATAACAGTGAGGATATCTCCCCTGCGGCGGACATTCCGTCCTTTCCACAGACTGAAATCCGGCTCATTTCCAATAAAGAGAATATCGGATTTGGGAAAGCGGTAAATCAGGGGTTGCTGCATGTCAAAAATGATTGGTTTTTAATAATCAATCCTGATGTAAGACTCATAGAAGGATGTGTTCGGCATCTGCTGGATGCTGCCCGGCATTATCAAACACCTCTTGTAGGTCCCCGTTTTTTTTGGGATGATAATTTTATTTTTCGGATGCCTCCGGCCCAGGGGACCTGTTTGTGGATGGAATTTGCCTGTAAAAGTGCGAACAGTTTTGAAGCTGATACGCATCTTCTTTCATACTATTGGACAATCCGGCATGATCGTTTTTGGAGTGCAAAAACCCCTTTTTTTGAACCTTTTCTTGTCGGAGCCTGTTTTCTGGCAGAAAAGAAATGGACAGATTCTATGGGAGGGCAGTTATTTGATGAACGTTTTTTTCTTTATTATGAAGATACTGATTTATGTATTCGTGCACTATCCTATGGAATCAGACCGATATGTGTACCACAGGCAAAAGCGGTGCATTACTATAACCAGTCTCCGTCTTCAGAAAAAGCGATCTTAATGAATCAGTCAAAGGAACTTTTTTTTTCCAAGTATTATGATTCATTTTCACTTCAGGAATTTGAAACTTTCCTCCCCCCCCCCCCGTTCAGAGATTTAGGCATTGTAAAACATCCTCCCTTATTTCATGAGCGCAACTGTATTCCGGATGAAGAATGTTATTTTGAAATCGGAGTCAATCCTTTATTTGTGCCATTTGCCCAGTCTGTTGTTACAGACAGAAACTCCGGTATTCCGATTCAGATTTGGGAGCATATGGCTCCGGGGACATATTTTGCGAGAATACGCGGTGCAGTAACCGGAACCAGGCAAATATGGAAATGGGAGAAATCGGATTCCGTCAGATAAAATGAATCCTATTATTGAATTTTTCAGGGGATTAGGCGCATGGATGGTACTGACTTGTCATTATTCCCATTTTCTTGAATCTCATAAATATATTCTGAAATTTTTATGGACAGGAGTATTTCTGTTTTTTGTAATCAGCGGTTATGTATTCGGAAAACTGATTCTCACAAAGACGAATAACTGGAGGAAATATGCCATTAAACGATTTTACAGGATTTACCCTCTTTATATTGTTTCTCTGTTTTGTTATTATTTGATTTCTCATACAGATCAACGCAGGACGATATATTTTTTAAAACATTTATTTTTTTTGAATACAACATCTTCTGTTAAAGAAGCCTTTTATTTTAACCCGGCTTATTGGAGCCTTCCGGTTGAAGTTGAATTCTATATACTCATCCCGTTTTTAATCTTTTTGCGGAAAAAAATCGGAATAAAAGCCATATATATCTGTTTCTTTGTTTCCATTATTGCCAAATATATGATTGCGTATTATTCTGACAGATCAACGGATAATATTTTTAATATATTGAATTTTCATATTATAGCCATGTTTCCGGAATTCGGAATCGGAATTTTGCTTTATCAGTTCAGCTCAGTGAAAAAAAATGACAGTAATATATTTCTGTCGGTTATTTTTGCTACGGGCTGCATGGTGATAATTGCCTGTGTATCATTCTTTGTAAGCTATGGTGATGAAGGAATATATAATAATATCCTCATGAGGGCCTTTTTTACAACCTTCTGTTCCCTGGGATATGCTTTCATTATGTTTGTAGCACTGAAACGGATTGAATGTAACAGATTTTATAGTAATATCTGTTATAAAATAGGTATGACAAGTTATGGCCTGTATTTGTTTCATAATTTGATTCCTAAAATATTTGAAAGGCTTGACATATCAATCAATGGAATCAAAGCCTATGTTTTGGCGTCTGCATGTACTTTATTGATAGCGGTTTTTTTGAATAAATATGTTGAAATGCCTTTTAGAAATTATGGAAGAACTATTGCAGACAGGCAGTTCAGTAAAACACAACCCGTTTAAGGGACCCGGTAAGAAATAAAGGGTGTGTCCCACTTATTGCACAAAGATAAATCCCAATAACTACTTTGAAATTTTTTATATTTAAATTCAGGTGATTAAATTATAATCTACAAAATTTGTAGTAAATGCACAATGATGAAATATAGCTCTATTAAAGCCTTGTATAGCTGATTTTAAACATAATATTCATCAGAGCTTTGCCTTTTTGTGCAAAAGGTGGGACACACCTGAAATAAATCCTCCGGAAATATTCTGCGGATAAACAGAAACTGTGCATTCCGTCCCCTAATCAGATGAAACGGGGCAGTTATTTTTTGCTGAGTGCCTAATGTCCGTAATTATCCTATTTCCCGAAACTTACTGTAGAGCGGTTTGAAAAGATTTGATGTTCAGATTATTTCGTTACGATCCTTTTTGGACTTTGGACAAAACTTCATGAAATCGGACATATTATCATAATATTCAAACTGTTATAGCATAAATAACAAAAATGATTTTTCGCAAAAATATTGCAAGCGGATATTTTTATCTTAAGGTTTAACATACTGAATTATAAAGATTAGAATTATTTTTAATAATCTGATAATTTTTTCAAAATCAACTATTTTTCAATTTTGTCCAAAGTTCAATCCTTTAGCCTGCATTATTCACACGTTTTAGTCCCTGGCAGATAAGCTGCTGATTATTTTGCTTATACGATAATACGGCTTCAAAACTCAGTTTTTTGTGTCTTACTGTATTTACTGCAAAAAACTGATTTGTGAATAATTCAGATTAGCAGAGTTTCATAAAAAATAATTATGCTTATACTCCCCAATTCCTGTTTCCTTCATGTGCCGAAAACCGGTGGAACTTGGGCAAAAGAAGCAATCAAAGCATCTGGCCTGAAATATGAAGAATATCCCATTGAAGGAGATCCCCATATTGGTCTGGAATATTGCCCCGTTCCTGAAAAATTTCAATTCGCTTTTGTAAGGCATCCTGTAGAAAGATACCGATCCTACTGGCAATACAAGATGGGGGCGGGATGGGATGTGAATAATCCCTTGGACAGAGATTGTTGCTCCACAGATTTTCATCAGTTTATTCATAATGTTATAAAATTATATCCGGGAGTATGCGGTCGTGATTACGAACAGTTTGTCGGTCTCCCCGGTGATGAAATAGATTTTATTGGAAAATTTGAAAACCTGATTGAAGATTTGATTTTTGCTTTACATAAAGCTAGAGAAGAATTTAATGAGGAAAATATCAGAAGTATACCACCTAAAAATGTAAGCGATAAAATTCGTTTTCCGGCAAAATATACTTCGGAACTTAAAGATGCTGTGAGAAAAGTGGAATATTACACATTATTGCGATTCGGATATGAGTAATCAGGAAAAGGTAATAATATGGAAAAAGTCATTAAAAACGAGGTAGTGCTTTGTCAGAGCTAAAAATTAGGGTTGGGCATCGCATAATTTATTTACACAATTATAAACTGAAATCCGTTTATCCTTAAAATTGAGCTATGACAATGCAGTAGTGGTATTTTATTGACTGATATAATCTATGTATTATTATTAGGACTTACGCAGTTGAAATATAATCTGCTGTTTTTATTGACTGCCATTTTTTAAGGCATATAATAAATTCAAACAGTTAAAATTCAAC
>JAABRU010000089.1 GCA_011390755.1 Desulfobacteraceae bacterium
AAGAACTGCATCCGGTGCACAGAAATACCACTGCAAATACTGCAATTTTTACGGAACCCTTGTTACACAGGAGGAAAAACAGAAACAAAAAGAGGCGGTTACAGAAACACTTCTTTATGAACGGTTATCTCAGCGCAAAATTGCCCGTTCGCTTTCTGTCAGTCGTAACAGAATAAGTTCTTTGATAAAAAAAAAGAAACACCCGAACCCGCTTCCGGGATTATGAAAACAGCGGAAAGACCGGTTACTGAAATGGATGAAATGTGGTCATTCGTCGGTTCAAAAGAAGATAAGGTATGGATTTGGCCTGCAGTAAACCGTGATACCCGGCTGACTGCCGGGGCTGCTTTCGGAGACCGGCCGGGTGAGACATGTCTGCTTTTATGGAAGTCTCTTCCGCCTGATTACAGAAAAAGTGCTGTTATTTATACAGATTATTGGGAAGCGTACAAAAATATCCTTCCATCGAAACGACTGCGGCAGGTGGGAAAAGAGAGCGGAGAAACAGCACATATTGAACGTTTTAACAATACATTACGTCAGCGATGCCCCTGCGTGGTGCGGAAAACCCTCTCTTTCAGCAAAAGTCGGGATATGCACGAAAAACGCATAAAAATGTTTATCAGTCATTATAATAAAAGTTTATCACAATGAAATACGTCAGTCAAAAAAACGCCACTACCAAAAACGAATTGGGTACATTTACTGTCCGTCCTTATCGATCAGAAGATGAGAAGGGAGTGCTTTCTCTTTGGAAGACGGCCTTCGGCAGAGAAATGCATCCCAGCTTATGGCGTTGGAAATATTTGGAAAATCCCTATAATGAACAGATTCTGCTTTGTGAAGATGAAAAAGGGCAGATTGCGGTATTGTACGGAGGTATTCCCTACCGGGCGAATTATAAGGGGGAAACTGTTGAGATAAATCAGTTGATGGACATTATGTCCCATCCGGAATACCGGAAGACCGGTCTGTTTATCAAAACCGCCTATGCTTTTCTGGATTATGCGGGTAAGGAAAAGGGGGTGCTTTTTCTGTACGGTTTTCCGGGGGAATATCATCTTCGGATAGGGGAAAAATATCTTTCTTACCAGGCGATCCGTTCGGGAGTCCGTTTTTTGAAAATCCGGGTCGCTGCTCTGGCAGATATAAAAACGCCTGAACTATACAGAGCCGGAAAAATAAAGGAAGTTGCACATACAGATGAATCCTTTGATATTGTATGGAAAAAATGTGTAAAAGACTACCCGCTTTCGATCATCCGGGATGCAGCTTTTGTTCAATGGCGTTTTTTTGAACATCCTTTTCATACCTATGAAATATGGAGCTATTATTTTCAGGGGAGTCCCGCAGGATATGCGGTTTTTACCGTTTCAGGGAAAACAGCCCGCATGGTGGATATGCTGGCACCCTGCTCAGCAGAAATCATCAATACATTTCTGGCGGAAATCGGAAAAGTGTATGCACGGAAAAATATTGAATTTCTGGAAACCTGGCTTCCTTCTTCCCACTTTTTAAGCCATTCATTGCAGACGATGGGATTTCAGACAGCACCGGAACCTTTCGGTTTTATTCCTACCGTCAGGCTTTTTGAAAATTCGCTTTCGGGGGATTGGG
>JAABRU010000248.1 GCA_011390755.1 Desulfobacteraceae bacterium
TACTTAAAAGATTTCCGGTTACCGCATTTCCCGAAAGTACTGCGTACATGAATTTTTCCTCTGCCGGATACCCCGAAATGTTTTAAGTATCGGTATATGTCAAAGCACCGCCGAATATTTTATACACGGCATTCCGGCCCGGAATGTTTTTGGTATCCGGAAAAATAGAGACATGAACAGGATAATCTGATATAGAAATTATTTCTGTTGCACAGTACACCGCATAAAGACGCATCATAAGGAGGAATGATTATGGCAATCAGCAAAGAACTGCTGGATATTCTGGCCTGTCCCAAATGCAAAGGGGATATTTATCTTAACGAGGCGGAAAACGGACTGATCTGCGATAAATGCAGACTGGAATATGAAATCAGAGATGATATTCCCATTATGCTCATTGATGAAGCAAAAGTCCTGGAAGATTCATGAGCAGTCCCCGTCCTCCCCAGGCGGCCAAACTGATTATCGGTCTTTTCATGAAAGAACAGGAACTGGCCGGAACCGTGCAGGAAGAACTGTCGGACCGTTTCGGAGAAACGGATATGATCAGCCCCTGGCTGAGTTTTGATTTCACGGATTATTACACCGCGGAGATGGGCCGTCCTTTGTTCCGGAGAATGCTGACATTCAAAAAACTCATTGCGCAGGATATGCTGCCGGATATTAAAATATTCTGCTATTTTCTGGAAGAAAAATACCGCATGGCAGAAAAACGCCGGGTGAATATTGATCCGGGCTATCTGCTGCCGGAGCGTTTTGTGCTGGCCACCGGGAAAAATTTTACCCACCGCATTTATATCGGGAAGGAAATATACGCCGATCTGACACTGATATACAGCAAAGGGGATTTTCGTACCCTGCCCTGGACCTATCCGGATTATGCGGATGAAACAATGCTCCGTTTTCTCCGTCAGGTACGGGCAGAATACATGAATGAGATAAAGGCAGGAAAAAAATGATAAAAAGTATGACCGCATTTGCCAA
This sequence comes from Desulfobacteraceae bacterium, assembly GCA_011390755.1. Classification (GTDB taxonomy): domain Bacteria; phylum Desulfobacterota; class Desulfobacteria; order Desulfobacterales; family Desulfococcaceae; genus JAABRU01. The sequence continues at coordinate 985 of JAABRU010000248.1, forward strand.
GGGGGAAAAAGCGGAAGGAAGTGTAACAGTGTCGGTTGAAATCCGATCCTTTAACAGTCGTTATCTGGATCTGATTCTCCGCATTCCCCAGACATATCTGCCCCTGGAAGAACGAATCAGAAAAATGGTTTCCGAAAAAAACGCCAGAGGCCGGGTAGAATGCAAAGTGCAGGTCAGGGATGAATTTGAGACTGTCTGCGAGTATGAGGTGGATGAAAACAAAGCGGCCGCCTATTACCGGGTACTCAAAGATCTGAAAGAGCGGTTTGCCCTGGAAAGCCCGGTTGCACTGGATCATCTGACCCATATATCGGGCATTATCAAACCAGCGGAAGTAACAGTGGACAGCGAGGCTCACTGGCCCCTGATTCAGGAATGCGTGGCAGAAACACTGGAAAGTCTGGATGCCATGCGCAGTAATGAAGGCCGCATTCTGGCACAGGATTTCAGCAAACGTCTGGATTATATTGAAAGCACAATCCGGAAAATTGCCGATGCATCTGACGGACTTCTGCCCCAGTACCAGGAAAAACTCAAAAGCCGCATTGCCGCACTGACCCAGGGCATGGTGGAAATTGAACCGGCCCGCATTGCCCAGGAAGCAGCATTTCTGGCAGACCGCAGCGATATTTCCGAAGAAACCGTCCGTGCCCAAAGCCATGTGCAGCAGTTCCGTTCCATCATGAATGCGGAAGACGGGGCAGGCAGGAAACTCAATTTTCTGCTTCAGGAGTTCAACCGGGAATTCAATACAATGGGTTCCAAATGCGGAAATGCGGACATTTCCCACATTATTGTGGAAATGAAGTCCGAGCTGGAAAAAATCCGGGAGCAGGTGCAGAATATTGAGTAATGCGCCGTCAAGATGTAAATGACAGGTTGTGCTACTCCTCTGCCGGGGCGTTTGCATAGGCCCCGAAGCCGCCCATGCCGGGCGTATGCAATACGTCTCTACGATATAATGCCACCCGTCATTTACCTAAATTGAGCGATTCTCAGACCAGAAGATGATTTCCGGCCGGAAATATCAGAGTCTGAGCGGTTTCCGGATTTCACCCGCCGGGTGAAAACTGCAAAACAGACAAAGTTCCGGTTATCAGACTTTCAGCCGTATTTTTTGAAAAAACCGCTCAGTTTAGGATTTAAACGTTGACAGGGCAGTAGTACACCACTTCGTAAGTTCGTCACCCCCCTTATGACGTTGACTGATCATGTAACATCAGACTGTTAAAATCATGAGCGGGGGGTACGGATTTAAAAAGTGCTGCAGTAGTATGCCGTCAATTTTGCATCTGCGGCTTCGTTTACGCAGAAAAGTCTGATTTTTAAAAAATTCCGATTTTTATCATTCACAGTTTCACAGCCGACAACGCTTTTTCGGAAGGAATACAATGGAACAGGTTCTTTTGAATATCGGATTCGGAAGTACTGTGGTAGCCGATCGGGTGGTGGCAATTGTTTCCCCCAATTCGGCTCCGATGAAACGCCTGAAAGACGAGGCCAAAGAAGAAAAACGTCTGGTTGATGCCACTCACGGCCGCAGAACCCGTTCCATTATCGTGATGGACAGCAACCATATTGTTCTTTCTGCCATACAGTCCGAAACCATTTCACAGCGGCTCAGTGTGGCTGTAAAGGAGGCAAAAGAAAAACAGATTCTATGACACTTGCAGATGAAAACAGGAAAAAAGGCCGTTTGTTTATTATCTCCGCTCCTTCGGGGGCGGGGAAAAGCACCCTCTGCCAAAAACTTCTCCGGCATTTCGGGGATATGGTATATTCTGTATCCCATACCACCCGCGTACCCAGGGGGGAGGAAGAAGAGGGGATTGATTATTTTTTCACGACAAGAGAAAATTTTCTCCGGGGAATCGAAGCGGGGGAATGGGCGGAATGGGCTGAGGTTCATGGAAATTATTACGGCACTTCCCTGAATTTTTTGGAAAAAAAACTGGCTTCCGGCACAGATGTGCTTTTGGATATTGATGTACAGGGAACGGAAAAGATAGTGAAACATTATCCCGATGCCATGACCGTTTTTATTATGCCCCCTTCTTTTGACAGCCTGCGTATCCGCATGGAAAAGAGGGGAACAGACAGCCAGGAGGTCATTGCCCGGCGACTGGAAAACGCAAAGGAGGAAATGGAAAAAAAAGACCGTTACCGGCATATTATTGTTAATGATGATTTATCCGAAGCACTTGCACAGTTGACTGCTCTGGTGAAAAACTGCCGGATGGAGAAAGCATGAAAACAGAAATTCTTTTCGGTTTTCATTCGGTACTGGAAGCCCTGCGGGCACAAAGACGGCGGATAAACGAAATATACACCTGCAAAGAAGATGTTTCTCCCCGTTTTGCAGAACTGATAAAACTGGCGGAATCCCGGAAGATCAGCATACAGACCGTCAGTGCCGGGCATCTGAAATCCGTAAGCGGCTCGGATTTCCACCAGGGAATCGGGGCCAGGGCAGAAATTTATCCCCAGAGCAGTTTTTCCGAAATGCTGAAAAAATCCGAACCTTTTCTGCTTATTGCCGACAGCATCTCCGATACCCATAATCTGGGGGCACTTATCCGCACCGCACTTTGCGCGGGAGCGGACGGGGTGCTGATTCCCAAAGACCGGGCAGCGGCTCCGGTTCCGGCGGTTTCCAGGGCTTCTGCCGGTGCATTGGAGCATATCTTTCTTATGCAGGTCACGAATCTCTCCAATGCCATTAAAGATCTCAAAGCAAAGGGGCTGTGGATAGCAGGAATGGCCGCACAGGCGGATCGCAGCATCTATGAAAGTGATCTGCGCGGCTCTCTGGCCATTGTTATCGGCGGAGAAGAAAAAGGCATCCGCCCTCTGGTGCGTAAGCAGTGCGATTTCCTGATGTCCATTCCCCAGAAAGGCCCTATAGATTCCCTGAATGCCTCTGTAGCCGGTGCTGTGGTCATGTACGAAGCATACCGGCAGAGGGGCGAATGCTGAATTTTGAATGCTGAATGATGCAATATCCATCACAGATCTAAGGATGTTCCAATGATTTCAAGAATTGACCATGTATCTCTGGCTGTGGCCGATTATCAGAAGGCCGTGGATTTTTTTCAGAAAGTCACCGGTATTATTCCGGGGGCTTCCGGTTCTGACGGGAGCATGAAATACCGCTGGGAGATTTTTTCCGCGGGGGATCTGTCCCGTCTGGAAATTCTTACACCCACCGGGAAAGGCAGTTTTCTGGATAATTTTCTGAAAGGCAGGTCGGGCGGTGTTCATCATATTACTTTTGAAACCCCGGATATTTCGGCAGCCAAAAGAAATCTGGATGCACTGGGCATTCCCTGTTTCGGATTTCAGGATAAGCACCCGGCCTGGAAAGAACTCTTTATTCATCCCAAAGATGCCTTCGGTGTACTCATCCAGCTGGCGGAATTCCGGCCAGATGAATGGTTGTCCCCCTCCCTGATATTTCCCGAAGGAAAAAAATGGGAAGTGGAGAAAACAGAAAAAGGGGGATGCCTGACAACTGCCCATCCCGGTGGCGGAAAAGCAAAACTGGATCTGAACAGAGATGAAATAAAAAAACTGATTCTGGATTTGGAAGAGATGCTGCAGAGCTAAACGACCACATTTTTTGGTGGCGGGTCAAATCAGTTGTTTTTTTCTGCCGGGGCGTACTGCATATGCCCCGGAGCCGCACATGCCGGGCGTATGCAGTACGCCTTTACCGTCAGATACTGAATGCATTAACCTTTTTGACCCACTGCCTTCCTATTTTCCGGAATGGTATCAGAATATCATTTGAGTGTAAGCAAAACAGTGCGGACTTACCGGTTCCCGGTTTTCCGGGCTTTACGGGAACCGGGAAATCCGCCGGATGACTTTCTGCATCATTTTGGTCACACTCATATCATTTTTGAGTATAAACATGAGGATATGGCATGACAGCAGAAAACATGACAGCAGACAAACGGAATGATAATGAAAATGAGACCGGGCAGGAAGTTGCTGAAGAAGAACCCCGGATTAGGGAAAACAGAAATGATTTAAAAATATGTCCGCGCTGCAAAGAAAGAATAAACAAGGATCTGAAAGAATGTCCGAATTGTCATTCATTACTTTTTTTTGATAAAAAAACAGCAGAACAGCGTATAGAAAAAATAAAAAATTATAACTGGGGTCAAATATTACTCAGGGAGCGGGAGTATATTTTTGAAAAAATTTATCAGGAAGAAGATTTAAACAGTCAGATAAAATTTTTTGCGATCTATTCTCTGCTGTTCTCATTTATCTATGGTATTGCTGTTGGCATGTATTCAGGTTACTGGCAGATTATATCTTCAGGAATCAAAGTTCCGTTAATGCTCTTCGGAACTTTAACGGTCTGCCTTCCCGCACTTTTCACCTTTAATATATTACTGGGTTCAAAACTTTCATTCAGACAGACTTTAAGCACTCTTTTAATATCCACATATCTTATCAGTATTATAATGGTTTCATTTGCTCCCATACTGCTTTTTTTTACTTTTTCAACCAATAATCACAGCTTTTTTTCACTTATCAATTTACTGTTCTGCATAATATCCGGGGGATTTGGAATTAATATTTTGTGGAAATGTTTACATTTTTTGACAATAAAAAGCGGATATGATCCCAATTTTGTTATCATTAAAATATGGACAGTCATATATATGTTTGTCGGAACCCAGTTTGCCTGGCTGCTGCGTCCATTTATAGGTGACAGAGGACATTTTATATTATTCCGGCCCATAGAAGGAAATTTTTATATATATGTGCTGCAGGTGATAAAGGGTTTTTTTTAATATTCAAACAGGATGCTCTCGCAAAAAATCGGGGAATCCGGTTTTTATACAAATCAGTATTTTGATTTTATTCATAAAAAACTCAAAATCTGATCTTTTACGGGTTCATCATTTTAAAAACAGTTTCTGAAAAATTGGGTTCTGCAGGTCTGTGAAAAAGAAAAAACGAAAACTCACCCGTTCTGAAAATATGTCCCGCATCCGGAGCAAAGATACCAAACCGGAAATCCTGCTGCGGAAGGCTCTATGGGCCAAAGGTTTCCGATACCGTCTGCATTCTGATCTGCCCGGTCGTCCCGATCTTGTTTTTCCCAGGTTCCGTCTGGCTGTTTTTATGGACGGATGTTTCTGGCACGGCTGCCCCCAGCACTATGCCGCTCCCAAAACCCGTGCGGATTTCTGGAAAAACAAACTGCGGCGCAATGTGCTTCGGGATATGGAAGTGGAAGATCAGCTTGCAGACATGGGTTGGAAAAGCCTCCGTTTCTGGGAGCATGATTTGAAATACATGGAAAAAATTGTGGAAAAAATTTCCGGGTATATGAAGGAAAACAGCAGCAGCACCGTTTACCGGTTTGCGGAAAAGAGCGGAGGTGCGACCATAGCCGAAACCCTGTCCCCCTACGGCAGTAAAGAATGGCGGATATGCACCTGCGGCAGTCCGGATGTGCGCCTTCTCGCAGTCAGCGGCCCGGGATCCCTTCGCCCCGATGCGGACAGGAAACCCGAAAGCGCGGAGCTGATTTGCAGAAAATGCCGGAATATTTTTCAGGCGGATATTTTTTGATTCGCCCGTAAAAAATCAAAAAATCAGGTTTTGATACACACTAATCTACCGATTTTATTAACAGTGATTTTCAAAAATCTGACTTTTTACGAGTTCATTTTTTTCTGATTTTCTGAAAATATTTTATTTCTTCGGCTAAATTGATAATCACTAGGACTTACGCAGTTGAAATATAATCTGCTGTTTTTATTGACTGTCAATTTTTGATGAACCGGTAAAAAGTCGGATTTTCAATAATTGCTATTAACAAAATCAAGTTGTTAATCTGTATCAAAATCTGTTATTTTGACTTTTTACGAGAGCATCAATTTTTAAGTCATATAAAAAATTCAAATAGTTAAAATTGATGAACCGGTAAAAAGTCATTTTTCCGGAATTCAGTCTTAGTAAAATCAGTATGTTAAATTACTGAAATCCCCGTATTTCGGACTTTTTACATATTCATCAAAATTCAACTGCGTAACTCCTATGACTTGCCCCGATTCATCAGATATAAAAAATAGTAGCTTTATTTAAAAATCAATAAGTTTGATTCAATTTAAAGTATCTCATTAATTGGATCAAGCCATAAATCCCAATAATATGGAAAAAATACAGAATATACAGGCCGGATGGCTCATAGACGGAAGCGGGGATGCGGTGCGGGAAAATATGCTCATCCGTATGGAAAAGGGAACTTTCCGGGAAATCCGGCCGGTCTGTGCATCGGAGCCCCCTTTGGGGAATTTTCTCGATCTCTCCGATTATACTCTGTTACCGGCTTTGGCCGATGCCCATCTGCATCTCTTTATGTCCGGCACGGCAGACCAGGAAATCCGGGAAAAACAGTTAGATGCTGATTTTTCGGAAATGAAAACCGTTATCTCCGATCACCTGAAGCAGTTAATGCATTGCGGAGTGCTGGCAGTGCGGGACGGGGGGGATTATGCGGCCCATGCCCTGCGCTTCCGGGATGAATGTGCCGATCCGGCTGAAATACGGGTATGCATAAAGGCCGCGGGAAAAGCATGGCGCAAAGAGGGACGCTACGGACGACTTATCGGCAGACCGCCGGGAAAGAACCGGAATCTGGCGCAGGCCATCGCGGAAGAATCCCAAACCGCTGATCATGTAAAAATTGTCAACTCCGGTCTCAACAGTCTCAAACACTTCGGAAAAGAAACGCCGCCCCAGTTCCGGCCGGAGGATCTGGCCGCCGGCATCCGTCAGGCCCATGAAATGGGGCAAAAAGTCATGGTTCACTGCAACGGCAGACTGCCGGTGAAGGAGGCTGTTGAAGCCGGGTGTGATTCGGTGGAACACGGTTTTTTTATGGGAAAAGAAAATCTTTGGCGTATGGCAGAAAGGCAGACTTTCTGGGTTCCCACGGCCATTACCATGAAGGCCTACGCGCAGCAGCTGCCGTCCGGCAGTGCTGAAGCCGGGATAGCCCAAAGAAATTATGAGCATCAGCTGAAGCAGATTTCCCGGGCCAAAGAGATGGGTGTGCCTGTTGCCCTGGGCACGGATGCAGGCAGCCTGGGGGTTTTTCACGGCAGGGCAGTGGCAGAGGAAATGAAGATTCTGATGCGGGCGGGATATTCCCTGCCGCAGGCTGTACAATGTGCCGCATCCCAAAGCATGAAACTGATGGGGATACCAAACCGCGGGCGGATTGTTCCGGACAGTGAGGCCACCTTTATTGCCGTTAAGGGAAAAGCGGAAAACATCACGGAAACGGAGAAGGAAATGCTGCTTTTCCTCAGTGGAAAGCAGATATATCCGGCATCTGTCTGAATTCCGGCCCTGTTTGTTCCTTTCCTCCCATTTTCATCCTTCAATGCAAAAGATATGCAAAAATAAAAGCTGTCCTGCTGATGCCTATGGACTTGGAGCCTGAAATCGCTTATATTTAAACACTCCCTATTGCTTTGTCAGAGCTAAAAATCAGGGTTGGGCATCGCATAATTTATTTACACAATTATAAACTGAAATCCGTTTACCCTAAAATTAAGCTATGACAATGCACTAGCCCTACAACGTCACTTAGACATATTCCGGAATAATTTGGCAAATCCGGAACTGATTACAGGATAATAATCTGTAACAAAGCATATTTATGAGATTATATCCGGCAATCATTTCTGTCAGTCTGTTC
>JAABRU010000090.1 GCA_011390755.1 Desulfobacteraceae bacterium
CTGCCTTAAGAAAATCCGGAGTGCTGAACTTACAGTTTGGCAGATCTTTTTCTGAATAATTCCAGCCTTAAGAAAAACCGGAGTGCTGAACTTACAGTTTGGCAGATCTTTTTCTGAATAATTCCAGTCTGCCAAACTTTCAGTTTGGCACTCCTCCGCAGCTTTTCTGAGTGTGCAGAAATATATTTGACAGTCCACTTATGGTCAGCACAGGTCAAAACCTCGTTGAAAGGTGAAGAATGAATCCGGGAAAAATGGTCTGATGTGGTCTTATGCCGGATATGACCTTTTTTTACATGCGCCCTGATTATTTTTTATGACCGTCCGGCATGTACTTTTATAAAAAATAAATCATTAAAATCAATATGATAAAAAATAATATGCTGAAAACGGAAGCGATGGCACAGATATTGGATAGTTATAAAGCAAAGCAGTGAGGCCGGTACGGATTGTAAGAAACAGGTTTTCAGTCTGAAACCGACGGGGTTTGAAAAACCGCAGGGTTTCAGGAACAGACATTTTCTTACATACGATTAAATGGTCTGTTAATTATACTTCATTATATATTTTCAGCCGTACCGGAAAACGGCAGGATGCCGTTTCTGCTTTACAATATAAAGAAACTTTGTTGACAGGCCATCAAGACTGACGGTGTGTAAGCCGGGGTAATCAGAGAGGAGGTAATCCGCAGACATAGAAAAATGTTGTCATAAACGCTTTTTTTGAACAGGAGCTCACTTATTCCCGATCTTAAAAGCATGAGTATCCAAAAACGTTGTAATAAAAACCAATTAAGGAAAAAGGTAGAAATTATGAAAAAACTTCTTATCATCTGTAGTCTGACAGTCGCGGTGATGGGTGCTGTTGTGTTTAACGCAGAGGCCATCCCAATTAACGGAGCCATCTCTTTCAGCGGAACCCCCGTGCAGGATAACCTGGACCTGTCACTTGCCACGGCATTCACTGACTTTACCAATGTCGTCGTATCAACAACAGGCGGGACAGAATCCTATGGCCCGGCTCTTGAAGGTCAGGCTGTCACCTTCAGCCCCTTTGAATTCCGGCCCGATACTGCCCCGATACTGCCATTATGGACTTTTGACTTTGAAGAAAAAACCTATAGCTTCGATGTTACAGATTATGAAATTATATTCAGCAGTTTTAATACACTGGTCATCGAAGGCGAAGGCATTGTGCATATAACCGGTTTTGATGATACCCCCGGTGCCTGGTATTTCACCGCAAACGGTACACAGAACACGTCCTCTTTCTCCGTATCAACAGACACTGACATGGCCCCTGTTCCTGAACCGGCCACGATAATGCTTCTTGGAATGGGACTGTTGGGAACCGGAATAGTTGCCCGCAGGAAAATCAGAAAATAATAAATTACTGACGGGTATTATACGCAGAACCTTCATACCGACGAAGGCCGGTATGAAGGTTCTGAAATAACCGGAGTCCGGCCTGCTTTCTGAAAGTGCTGTGTCAATCAGTTACGGATAAGGATTGCAAGATAAAAATGCCCGACAGACGGGGACCGTCTGTCGGGCATTTTCATTTCTCTGCACCGGCAGGATGCAGTTTCCGCATACCCGGTAAACGGGGAACTTATTCTGTCCCGGACCTTTATTATACCGGGACATTTAACAATTCGCTAGTGGGTCAAATCCTTTGAAAATCCCCCTCCCTCTGCGGGAGGGGTCAGGGGCAATGCTGTTGCCTTAAGAAAAAACTCCCTCCCCCCGCCCTCTCTCAAGGGAGGGGAGTCTTAAAGAAACTGCATTACTGAAAACATAAACCGAATTATCAGTAAGGGACACGGAAAAAATAAAAGTCCCGCAGGCACGACGCACACCGGCCCGGAAATTCATTTCCGGGCGGTCGGCGGGATAAATATTTTCTTCCGAATCTCTGAAAAGGAGAAAAAAATGAAAAACATTAAATTGTACGAAGGACCTGTTTCCAAATTGCCCATGCGCAGTATGTCAGTGACATTTTTCTGGCCCCTGCGGTATATGGAAACCCTGATGTCCACTTTATGGCCCGCAGATGCACGGATGCTGAATTCACCGGACAGGGGATACAACTACCATGATATTGGCGGAACAGAATAGCGGATGTGATAAAATTTCACTTCCTGCTTTGAAAAAGGGGAATTCCGACTGTTCTGGGTGAGAAAAAAAGGTCATATGTCACCACAAGTTACATATGACCTTTTTTTTGTGGCTTCAGATGTCAGCCCCTTAGATGCCTTATTGACTGAATATTTTTTAAAATCAAAAGGATGGGATAAATGACAAAGAGTGCGGGAAACATGGCACGGAAATTGAAGTTACAGAAAGCAGTAACAGACGACCCTGCTGTATCACCACCCGAACAGTGCCCTCAACACAACTGCCAGGACGAAAGAAGGTGTGGTAACACCGGAGGGCAAAGCAGGAAACAGGACGGACAAAGATCTGGTTCGCAAATTCATGAACGACGTTCACGGTGTAAAGAGTGTGGTCAATAAAATGACCGTAGGGAAAACCCTGACCGGGAACAACGGAGACTGCCGGGCCGTTCCGGCGGTGTGTTTTTCACAATTATAATATAAAGGAGAAATTATGAATCAGAACCGTTTTATCAGGGGTTTATTTACAGCAATTATTCTGCTTGCATTCATTGCCGGATGCGCGGGAACTCCGAAACAGGAAAGTGCCGGAGAGTATGTTGACAATTCTGTCCTTACTTCCAAGGTCAAGGCGGAAATATTCAAAGATCCGATGCTGAAGGTCTTCCGGATTGATGTTGAATCCTTCAAGGGAACCGTTCAGTTGAGCGGTTTTGTGGATTCCGCAAAGGTTTCCGCACGAGCCGCGGAAGTGGCGGCTTCGGTAGAAGGTGTCAAATCAGTTAAAAACAGTCTGATTGTGAAATAAATCGTCCAAAAGCCAATCTGAACTGTAATCACTTCCTCGACAGTCATTAATTCTGATGAAAGTCCCCCCTTCTTCAAAAGGGACTTTCATCAGAATTACGGAGGAAATCCCCCCTGCCCATTGCTGTTGAAAGGGGCAGACATTTCTTCCTTCAGCTCCCTTCGGCAGGCTCAGGGAGCGGCTGTTCTTTTCCCTGTACTCTGAGCATACCGAAGGGTACAGGGAAAGAATCCCGGCTCCCTTCGGCAGGCTCAGGGAGCAAGGTAAAATCATGCTTTTCAGCGTATCAGCAGATTTTGCAGAAAAGAGTCGCTCAACCCGGGGTACATTATTACCATCGCCATTCATAACGGAGCATCAGAAAGGAGAATGCCATGGCCGACAGACGGACGGATCAGATAGCGGTTTTTGTAAACAACCTGAAAGGGCAATTCATATCTTCGCCGTTTGCTTCGAGACTGTCCCGCGGACTGAACATCCTGATCGCGGGACTGATAATTGTAATTATCTGCTATAACCTGTTTTTCGTTTATGTGCAGCCCGATGAATACGGCATCAAGGTGGTTCGGGTGGGCATGAACCGCGGGGTTCAGAAAGAGATTTATCATGCCGGTCTGACCTTTGTTCTGCCCTTCGGACTGGAGCAGATGTTCCGCCTGCCCAAAGGGATTCAGGTGCTGGAACTGACCAATTTTTCCGAAACAGCCGCTGTGAGCGCTCGGAAAGACCGGGCCGCGCATATTCAGACATCGGACGGTTTTTTCGTGGATGTGGATGTCTCCATTCTCTACCGCATCAGTGATCCCTACCTGGTTTTTACCACCATCGGCCCCGGAACCCTTTTTGAGGACAACGGCATCATCCCCAAGGCGGAACCGGCCCTGAAAGAATCTCTGGGAGAGCTGACCACTGAAGAATTTTACAACAGTCCCTTACGGGTTCAGAAAGCGGAAAAGGCCAAAGAGAAACTCAACGGGGAATTAAAGGTCAAAGGCATTGCGGTTGACCAGGTGCTGGTGCGCTATTTCATCTACAGCCCGGAAATTCAGAAAAACATTGAGGCGAAAAAACTCCAGGACCAGATGGTGTTTACCAACCAGGCGGCCGCCAGGGCGGCCAGGGAAGAGGCGGAACTGAAAAAAATCGTGCAGGAGGGTATGGTTATCGCGGCAGTCGAGATTGAAAACGGCAAGGCCTATGTCACCCGCAGGATAGCGGAAAAGGATCTGTACGCGCGCAGAATAAAAGCAGATGCCGACCTGCAGGTGAAACTGGCCGAGGCCGAAAAGGTGCGTCTGAAAAATGAGGCACTGAAAGGGATCGGGTCCGATCGCATGGTGGCCCTGAAAATGGCTGATGCATACAAAGGACTTGATATCATCATCCTGCCCAGTGACGGTCCCAGCGGGGTCAATCCGCTGAATCTGGACAATACCCTGCAATTATTCGATGTTCGCAAAGGAGGAAGACAATGAAACGCTTTTTCATCCCCATCGCACTGCTGATAATGATCGCACTCGCGGGAGGAACCTACATTACCCACACCACGGGACTCACGGAAGTGGGTGTCAGAACCCGTAAAATGGCTTTGTGGGGATCAAAGGGGGTAGAGGATCATATCTACGCGCCGGGCGGCACATATTTTTTTCTTCCCTTTATCAATGACTGGGATGTATTCGACACCAAACTCCAGAACCTGGAAATGACCCTTTCAAAAACAAGAGGCGACCGCCGGACACGGGATGATCTGGTGTTTAAAACCATTGACGGCAACGACATCAGCCTGGATGTCATTATCGCGTACCGCATTGATCCGGAAAAGGCCCCCTATATTCTTCAGTATGTGGCAAGAGATGATGATACCCTGCGGGGAACCATTGTCCGGACGGTCGCGCGCAGCAAACCCAGGGATATTTTCGGAGAACTGAAAACCGAGGCATTTTATGTGGCCGAAGCGCGCGAAGCCCAGTCCGGCAAAGCACGGGAAGCCTTGCAGGAAATTCTGGGACCTATGGGGATCATCGTTGAGAAAGTGCTGACCAATGACTACCGTTTCAACCCCGAATATCAGAAGGCCATTGAAGACAAAAAGGTGGCCGATCAGCAGGTGGAGAAAAACAAATCGGCCCAGCACGCGGCCACAGAGGAATACAGGCGCAAACTGGAAGAGGCCAAAGGCGAAGTCAATAAAATGGTGGCCGACGCGGACGGTGAATATCTCAAGGCCAAAATCGAGGCCGATGTTTATCTGGAGCAGCAGCGGCTTCTGGCTCAGGCCATTCAGGCCGAAGGCATAGCCGAGGCCAACGGAATCCGGGAAATGAACAATGCCCTGGCCGGGGATGGCGGAGAAGTCATTGTGAAGCTGCGTATTGCCGAGGCGATTCAGGGAAAGCGCATTATCCTGCTACCGGTTTCAGAGGGCGGGATGAATCTCAAGACCACCGACATCAACGGTCTGATCGAAACATTGGGGGTCAGATCGCTTTCCGGGGAAAATGAATGATGAACACAGTAAAACATCGCAAATCCTGTCTCCGGAAAGCAGTGCGACCGGAATCTTCGAAATGTTTAGGGATTAAAAGGTTGGAAATTTTTAGAAATATTCATTACAGGGAGAAAGGGGGGGGAAAATATGAATCTTCAGCTGCATTTCACTGCCCAGTATGTGCTTGCAATTATTGCGGGGATTGCCATTCTCATCACACCGAAGTTATTGAATTTTATTGTTGCGATTTATCTGATCCTGATTGGTGTCATTGGGATTCTGGGACTTAAAATCTGAGCATGGCCGAAGACGCTCCGGTTTTCACTGTTCTGCCGGAATTCATCCGGGCCGTGAGCGTGAATAAGGGATTCCCCAAAAAATAAAATACCCGTTTTTTTATCCAAAACATTATAACAAGGAGAACATCAATCATGAAAAGTGCAGAAGACAAAACAGAAAACAACGTTGAAAACAAAATTCTGAATGAAAGAGACAAGTATGTGGAGAAGCGGAAAATTCAGATTGACAAACTGAACACGGATCTGGAAGAACTGGACGCAAAAATCACGGCGGCCGATGCAGATGCCGAAGCCAAACGCATACACAAAGAGGCTGTTGCCGACCTCCGCCAGAAACGTGATGATGCCAGGGCAAAGTTGGCGGAGATTCAATCCGCTGGTGATGAAAGGTGGGAAGACCTCAAAGACGGTGTGGAAAAAATTTGGACAGGTATCAAAGACGGTTTTGGAAATGTCAAAGCGAAATTCTGATAACAATGTAAAAATTCATCAGAAAACCCGACAGCCATAAATTCTGATGAAAGCCCCCCTTCAGGATAGAGGGCAATACAGTTGCCTTAAGAAAAAACTACCTCCCCCGGCGGGGGAGGGCAGGGATGGGGGAGAGGCAGCACTCTGAAATCAGATGCTGTTTTCACCCTCCCCTGCCTCTGGGGCAATGCTGCTGACCTAAGGTCGGAGGAGTGTCAGGCTTACAGTCTGTTATGCTGAAATTATTCAGAAAAAAGACGTGCTAAACTCTAAGTTCAGCACTCCGGTTTTTCTTAGGCTGAAATTATTCAGAAAAAAGACGTGCTAAACTCTAAGTTCAGCACTCCGGTTTTTCTTAGGGCTGAAATTATTCAGAAAAAAGACGTGCTAAACTCTAAGTTCAGCACTCCGGTTTTTCTTAGGGCTGAAATTATTCAGAAAAAAGACGTACTAAACTCTAAGTTCAGCACTCCGGTTTTTCTTAGGGCAACAGCATTGGGAAATGGGCAGGGGCGGGAAATTTTCAGCGGATTTGACCTGTTACCCCATACACAAAAGGCACTGATGAAAGATGATGAAAGATATGGAAAGCAAAAATTACTACTCTCCGGCAGAAGAAAATATCAACATTATTTCCCACACTATCGGTTTTATTCTGAGCATGATTGCTTCGGTATTTCTGCTGATACATGCAAATCTGCACGGAACCGCGCTGCATATTGTCAGTTTCGGCATTTTCGGAGTCAGTCTGATGATATTATATGCTGCATCCGCTTTTTACCACAGTGTCAAAACCGCAAAGGTAAGAAACAGATGGAACATCATTGACCACGCGTCCATTTATGTTCTTATCGCAGGAACCTATACACCTTTCACACTTGTTACCCTGAAGGGGATGATCGGCTGGGTGTTTTTCGGTATTTCCTGGGGAATGGCGCTGACCGGAATTATTCTGAAACTTTTTTTCACAGGGAAATTTGATCTGCTTTCCACCATTATGTATGTGCTTATGGGGTGGATTATCATTTTTGCCATAAAACCCCTGGTTCATAATTTACCTTCAGAAGGTGTGTTCTGGCTTTTTGCAGGAGGAATCTCATATACAGTCGGTGCGGTTTTATACAGTATTGATAAAATAAAATTCAATCACGCCATTTTCCATATATTTGTCCTGATGGGGAGTTTCTGTCATTTCATGTCGGTGTTTTTTTATGTGCTGCCGGATGAATAATCGGATGAATATACCTCCTTTCTTTATTTTCTGCACTGTGTATCCCTGAATGATTTCTGATGATGTCCCGGAAAGCCCGAATTTCAATTTTTGACAGTGGATCAAATCCGCTGATTCATCCCCCCCATGCTGTTGACCTAAAACCGGAGGAGTGTCAAACTTACAGTTTGACATACTGAAATAGTTCGGAAAAAAGATCGCAGGATGGATTATTTCCGGGAAACTCCCCAACCTGCATTATTCATAAATGCACTTTTTATTGTAAATACAGAAAATGGCAGAAAACTGAGTTTTTAAGCCATTTTTCTTAATTCTTTTGTTTATCAGCAGGATACCATATTTTTGCTGAAATTCATGAATAATCCAGGCTAAAAAACGGCATTGAGTCTATATCAGATAATCCGGTCCGAACCAGTATATGAGATACATGAAAAAAGCAGCGTAGGCAGCGCTGACCAGGTCATCCAGCAAAATCCCCCAGGGGCCGTGCATCTGCTGATCTATCAGTCGGGCCGGGGGCATAATTTTAAAAATGTCAAAAATCCGGAACAGGATGAATCCCCACAGCACGACTTTCCATAATTCTCCTTCCCGAAAAAGAATGGGAACAAAAAGGTATCCGGCGACTTCATCCAGCACAAACTGTCCCGGATCTTCCGATCCCCAGTAAGATTCCGCCAGCGGGGTCAGTATATGATTCACAGCACATACACCGATAAAACTGAAGATCAGCAGTGCGAGATGCATTTTTAGCGGAAAAAAACTGACAATCAGCACATGTATGCATACACCCAGTAATGCTCCGCATGTGCCGGGAAGAACAGGGGAAAGCCCCAGCCCGAAGGCAGAAGCCATCAGAATTCCGATTTTTTCTTTTTTCTTTTTTGTCAGTGCAAATGAAAACAAACGCATGGTCTGTGCCTCATATTCCTTGTAATAAATCAGATGGAAAAAATAACGGGTTCGTAGTACATGAGCACATTGTTTTATATGAAAATGTTGAATGCTTAATGTTTAATTATTACAGTCTGTAACAGTTCTTCATTTTCATGCTTCGCTGTGAACCATGACTCATGACCGTTTATATGAAAGTGTCTGCGAAAAACCGGCCTCCGCCTTAATTTTCGCACTCCGCGCAGCTTTCATGCTCCGCTGTGAACCATGACCCATGGCCGTTTATATGAAAGTCCCCTGTAGAGACGCACGGTGTGCGTCTCTGCGGTGTATTTTCATGTTTCGTTGTGAATGCAATTCATGACCGTTTATATGAAAATGTTGAATACTGAATGATTGATGATTAATCATTACCGTAACGGATTATCAAAAAAATAAATACAAACCCTTAACAGTCAAATGTAACAGAGTAAGAGGAAAGAAATGAACATGCAGACAGCCCCACTTAACATCCTGCTGATAAAAATGCGCTATATCGGGGATGTGATCCTGACAACACCTTTGCTCAAAAGCCTGAAAAACGGTCTGCCCGGTGCAAAAATTGATATGCTTGTCAATCTGGGAACCGAAAGTGTTTTGGACGATCATCCCTGTGCGGACCGGGTTTATGCTTTTGATTATACTTTGGCAAAGAAAAAACCGATCCGTTCCCTGCGACTGATGGCCGCATTGCGGCAGCAGAAATATGACACCGTCATTGATCTGACCGGAAATGATCGTTCCGCATTATTTACTTTTTTATCGGCCGCGCCGTTGCGCATCGGTTATGCCGGAGACAGGCGGCTGCGGAACCGGCTGGTTTATCACCGGGAAATTGATTCTGTTCTGGGAAGCATTCATACCGTGGATCATCATCTCCGGGCTGCGGAAATACTCGGTCTTCCCCCTGCGGACATTCACCCCAGTATCCATGTCAGTATGCAAAAAGCCGAAAGAATGGAAAAATTTCTTTCGCAGCAGGGCCTGAAAGCGGATCAGGATTTTGTGATTATCCATCCGGGGGCACGTCGCCCCTATAAAAGCTGGCCCCGTGAACGTTTTGCAGGTCTGGGGGATGAAATCATCCGAAAATACCGGATTCCGCTTATCCTGTCCGGCAGTCGGGGGGACAGGGATATTTGTGCGGAAATTGCCGGAAGGATGAAAGAGACACCGCTGAATCTGGCCGGGAAAGTGTCTTTATCCGATCTGCCTGCCCTGATTGCCGAAAGCCGCTGCCTGATTGGGAATGATTCTGCACCCATTCATATTGCAACAGCAGTAAAAACCCCTCTTGTTGCCCTGTTCGGCCCCACAAAATGGGAGGCATGGGCTCCGAGACGGGAACAGGACACTGTTTTGGCTGCGGAATTTCCATGCCGTCCCTGCGGACATTCCCGTTTTCAGTGTCCTCTGGGAGATCAGTACTGTATGTCGGAAATTGCTTTTGATTCGGTTCGGGATGCGGTGGAGAAGATAATGGAAAGCGGAATTCAGGGGTAAGAGAATGTTTGGGATGCTGTTGCCGGTACATGAGCAATATTTTCTATACGTTTGCACTTTTTGAATTTCGATCCCTTTTGCAATACTGAATGTAAATCAGCCACGAATAACACGAATCTGCACGAATTTTTGAAATTTGTGCCATTCGCGGCCACAGGTTTCCGCATCTGTGTATACCTGTTTCCGGAATTTCCCGATTCCGAAAAATGGCACAGATTAAGGTAACATTATGTAAATCAGCCACGAATGACACGAATGGCGCAAACTGTCATTCGTGAAATTTGTGCCATTCGCGGCTGCAGGTTTCCGAATCTGCTCCCTGAATTCCGATTTCCCTTAAAAGAAAAGAGAACGGATAAAACAACCGCCGCCGTCATCCCCGGCACCGCCGCCGGATGGTTCTCCTCCGTTTCCGGGATTACTGCCGTCATTCGGTATGCCGAGACCGGAAGGATCCCGGATAATGCCGTCTGCAGTGCCGTCACTGTCACCCGCACCGCCGTCTGTCAGTGTCAGGCTGATTTTTTTCCGATCCGCACTGATCAGTGAATGACTGCTGAAATCAATCCAGCCTTCTGTTTCATTATATTTATACCATCGGTAGCCGTCTGCAGCCGCATCTTTCATATAAATATCGGCTGTCACAGTTTCCGCGGGTTCATCTGTTTTGATATGCATACGGAACATGCCGTAAATCAGGGACTCCGGCCGGTTCCGATTATCCGTAATCAGCGCAGAATCCACCGGTTCCAGCAGGATCAGTTTTCCGTTTCCACTGATTACCACTGCCATATCCACCCCTTCAGCCGGGTGAAAGGGCAGGACATTTTCCGGCGCATCCGGGATAACAATGCCGTTATCCGCCACATGAACGTTTACATTGCTTTTATAAACCTGCTCGCCGGATGTTGTGATGATCAGTTCAAAAAGCAAATCCGCTCCTTCTGCTCCGACTGCCGGAGCAACAAATGTGGGATCCGCAGCATGACTGTCGGAAAGTTCAACTTCGGGGCCGGAAATCTGTTTCCAGGAATACACGGCATCCGCACCGTAATCCCCGAGTTCGGAGCCTTTCATTATTACGGTTCCGCCTTCTGTTACGGTATTTCCTGCGGGCTGTCCCGGCTGCTGAACCGGGACCGTATCCGGAGACACATTGACTGTGATGCTGTCTTCGGCCTGTGCCCCGGTATTATCGCTTACGGTCAGTACAAAGGTCAGATTTTTTCCGCTGCTTCCGCCGGACGGGGCAGTGAAAGATGTCTGCGGCTGATCCGGACTGCTTAAAACAACTCCGCTGCTGCTGCTTTCCCGCCAGTGATATGTCACAAGAGAACCGTCCGGATCGTAAGACTCCGAAGCATTCAGTATAACCGTATCCCCTTTTTTCACACTCTGATCCGAACCGGCTTTTGCCACAGGGTTTTGATTTGCAGACGGTTTCAGCACCCGAATATTCAGGGTATCATCATCTTCCTGGCAGCAGTTGTCGCTGACGGTCAGTTTAAATGTCAGAGATACTTCATTGCCGCTTTCCACATTCGGTGCAATAAATGTGGTGACAGCCGCATTCGGATTGGAAAGGGTGACAGCCGGTCCGGCCGTTTTTTCCCAGGCATAAAGAGGGCTGATACCGGCGGGAATATAGGAGGCCGAAGCATTCAGGGTCACGGTTTCCCCTTCATACACATTCTGATCCTGCCCGGCTTCCGCCCGGATCAGATCGGGGGAGTCATTGTCCTTCACCCGCACCACAGTCGTATCCGTATAAGAATTTTCGGCTTCATCCCTAAGTGTCAGTGTAAAATGCAGTTCCATGCCTTCCGCACCGACTTCGGGCGCGGTAAAAACCGGTTTGACAGCATGGGCATCAGAAAGGGCAATTCCCGCGGTATTATCATCAACTGTCCAGGTATAAACTATCACTGCATCCGCGGGATAGGCAGAACCGGAACCGTCCAGTGTGACGGTATCCCCTTCTGTAACTTCCTGATCTTCACCGGCATCCGCCTGCACCGAAATACCGGGCGGTTCCGGAATATCTGTAACGCTAACAGAGGCCTCCGCAGTTTCGGCACTGAAAGCAGCGGCCCCGCCGTTTTCACCCGTATCTGCCCTGCTTCCTGCTTCTGCATTATCACTGCGGTCCCAGGCGCGGAAGGAAACAGCGATCTTTCCTGTCCAGTCCGCAGCAGGCACAAAACGGATGATTGCCGCAGCAGACAGCAGCAGGGCATTTTCCTCCGCAATATCCGCCGCAAATGCCGACCAGGATGATCCGCCGTCTCCGGAATATTCCCAGGTTCCCTTTGTATTGTCTGCGGCAATTACGGCAATTCCCGCTTCATCCCCTTCATCCGCATCTGTTATACGGTTTTCCAGTATTTCTTCCACGGAATTCCCCGCGGGGTTTTCCGCATTCATGGCAATTGCATCCAGTGTTATTTCTGCACTGCTGTCCAGTACCGGCGCATCGTTTACAGAAGATACCCGGATGAGGATTTCCCCGCTTTCGCTGTCGGAACTTTCAAGTTCCCTGGCGCTGATATGCAGTGTATCTTCTCCGTTCCAATCGGGATTGGGTTCATATCGCAGACCGGCCAGTGCGGTATTGATGACAGATAAGGCACCCCGCAAAAGAAGAGACCCCTCTTCTGCCCCTTCCTCCGTAATAAGTCCGCTGCCTTCCGGCACACTTACCGTTCCGTTTTCCGCCAGCATTTCCACCTCGAAATCCCCGCTGATTCCGTCATCATCTGTAACAGACAGGGCGTTTCCGGAATCTTCGCTGAAAAGCAGTGCTGTATCTTCCCGGGTTTCCTGTGCTGCTTCCGGAAGATGAAGGGAAAGGGGATCATTTACGGCCGCTATGGTAATGGCAATGCTTTTGGTATCTGTGGAAGGATTCCCGAAAATCGGAAAGATAAAACCGCCGTTTTCTCCGCTGTGTCCCTTGTCATCCATCACAATCTTCAGGGTATCTTCCCCGTTCCGCCCCGGTTCGGGAGAGTAAATCAGTCCGTCCAGATAAGCATTGATCTGACTTATACTTCCGTTCAGCACCAGACTGCCGGTACTGTTTCCGGAGATATTGCTGTTTTCGCTGCTGATTTTCAGAATGCCGTGTTCTGCCGTCAGCGTTGTTTTTACCGCATTATCCCCGGCATCAACATCGGATACACGGATGGCATTTTCCTCTTGGGAGCTGAAAACAAGATCCGTATCCTCATCTGTCTGCTGTGCATCAGGTACAGTGATCAAAGGCGGATCATTGACGGCAGTTACTGTCAGAGTAAAGGTTTCCATTGCCGAGTAATCACCGTCATCGGCTGTAATGATAATAGCTGTTTCACCGCTTTTGTTGCTTGCCGGTGTGATAACAAGCTGATGATCCGTTCCATTGCTGCTGTGAATTATGCCGCTGTCCGGAATCAGGGAATGGTTGCTGGCTGTTACAGTTACGGTCACCGGGACCGGATCATCCGGATCGGAAATTCCGGGTAAGGGAAAAGGGAAATTGCTTTGATTCCCGTTAATGGTAAATGAAACGGTAATGGCCGTATCTTCTTTGCCTGTCTGATTGTCTATTTGTGATATTTGCGGCACGGCCATTGCAGTACCGGCAGTATTCAGTGCCAGAAAGAGAAAAAGGAAGAAAAGTAATAAAGGGGTGTATCTTTTCCTGTACAAATTCATCTGGTTTACCTCCCATGAAAAAAGTTTGTGATAAAGCAGTATTCTGCATTTTTCAAAGCCCCTGCTTCAGGGTCTGAAGTTATATACACTGTCTTATACAGGAAATGATGTAAAATCAATGAAAATTGTCAGAAAAAATAATATTGCAGACCGGAACCGGGAAAGCAGTTACGGGCTTATGCCTCGTTCCCGCGCTCCGCTTCAATGGCATCAGGTTAAGACTCCCCTCCCCTGGGGGAGGGGCCTCATCGTTATACAGAAGTCCGTAACTGTTTGCTTTTAAAAGCATGGATAAAAACAGGAAACCTGCCCTCCGACTGTTTTCTGAATCCGTAACTGACTGAAAACAAAGGGTCTGAAAGAATCTGAAATGATGTACGGGCACAACCTGGGGGAATGCTTTCCATTTGCATCGTTTGAAGGATCGTGGTATGAGATACATGTTGATGGGCAGACAGACCGGGGGCAGGTAATCAGTGTCGGAAATCCCATTCATCAACGGATTTGACCCGCTACCGGGTAACTTTTATTCGTGCGGCGGCTTTTCAAACCTATAGTCCTTTGCAGGTGAACTGATACGCATCATGGGTTTTGAAATTCTCAAATTCAGGCTGTTACGCTAAAATTTCGGTATCAGTTCATCTGCATATATCAATAATTATGACTGCTTATTTTATCAGGCGTTTCTTACTGATTATCCCAACCTTTATCGGCATCACCGTCATGGTTTTCACCATCACGCGGCTGGTTCCGGGCGGCCCTATTGAAAGGATTATTGTCCAGGCCCAGCAGATGCACAATGCCGGAGGCGGGGGCGGTACATCCGCCAGGTCCGCGTCGGAACAGAGCCAGCCCCTTTCCGAAGATCAGTTGGAGGAACTGAAAAAATACTATGGTTTTGACAAACCCCTGCTGCACAGTTATTTCCTCTGGCTGGGAAAAGTCCTTACCGGAGATTTGGGAACATCCACCCGCTATTATGATCCGGTCTGGATGATGATAAAAGAACGGATTCCCATTTCCCTCTATTTCGGTATCCTTTCCATGTTCCTGATTTACAGTGTCTGCATCCCTCTGGGCATTGCCAAGGCCGTGCGGCACAAAAGCGGATTTGACAATATCTCTTCCCTCATTGTTTTCATCGGTTATGCCATTCCCGGCTGGGTGGCCGGAGTGCTGCTGCTCATGCTTTTTTCCTCCCACTGGGAAATTTTCCCTTTGGGCGGTCTCATTAGTGATGAATTTGATGACTTTTCCCTTTGGGGGCAGGCATGGGATATTTTGCGGCATACCGTCCTTCCCCTGACATCCTATGTCATCGGTTCTTTTACCGTCATGACCTTTCTCATGAAAAACACCCTGATGGACAATCTGGCCTCGGATTATGTGCGCACGGCCATAGCCAAAGGTCTGTCTTTCCGCAAAGCTGTATTTGCTCATGCCCTGCGCAACAGTCTGATTCCCATTGCCACCCATTTCGGAAACAATATTTCTGTCATTCTCATGGGTTCTTTTCTCATTGAAACCGTATTCAATATTGACGGCATGGGACTGCTGGGCTATGAATCTGTTATTGAAAGGGATTATCCGGTGGTGCTGGGCATTCTGGTGATTTCCTCCCTTCTGCTTATGCTCGGCAATATTCTGTCGGATATCTGCGTGGCACTCACCGATCCCAGAGTGCGGTTTCAGTAGAATATTCTGAAAATTTGTCTGTAGTGCTTTGTCAGAGCTTAATTTTAGGGTAAACCGATTTATATTTATAATTGTGTAAATAAATTATGCGATGCTCAACCCTAATTTTTAGTCCTGGCAGAGCAGTAGGGATGTTTTGCATACGTTCGCGTCCGAAACCTTCATTAATCAGACTTTATCGGAAATAAAAAATGACAGAAAATCTTACCGCAAAGACGCAGAGAACGCAAAGATGTAAAGGTTTTTTCTTTGCGTCCTTTGTGTCTTTGCGGTGCAAACCTTATTTCCGATAATGTTTATTGCTCGTGAGTCATACATTTTTTATAACTATCTTTGGATGAAGGTATCCGAAACCGCCTGACCGGCCTTCAGGATTCCGGCTATCTGAAAATAACCCCGGACAGTGAATATGAGTATGAAGGATTTAACAATAAATTATTCATAGAAAAATCAGCCCCTTTTGCCATGGAAGAGGTGCTGACGGTTATCGAAGCCATTGAAAATAAAGTCAGAGAAGTTTTACATCAATACGGAGTGCAAAAACAGGGCGTAAGCGTTTTTTTGCAAAGATACGGAAAGGATTTGTTATGAAAAAAAGCATCTTATGTCGGATATGGTTGGTTCTTCTGATTGTTACTGTCCTCTGTCCTCCTGTGTTTTCCCATGCGGAAGACCGAACCGTCCGCATTGAGGGTCGGGACTGGGGTTATCCTTCCCCCTATGCTTTTTATCCCAGGGGGCCGGGATATGTGCGCATGATGTTTGTTTTTGATACCCTGGCATGGCGCAATGATAAGGAAATTATCCCCTGGCTGGCCCAAAACTGGGAATCTTCCCCGGACGGCAAATCCTGGCATCTGCGCCTGACGGAAAACGCCCGGTGGCATGACGGCAAAGCCTTTACAGCCGAAGATGTGAAATTCACCTTTTCGTATTTTAAAACCCATCCCCACCCCTGGTTTGATCTTTCCGTAGTGGATACGGCGGAAATCACCGGGCCTTATGAAGTGAAAATCATCCTCAACCGTCCCTATGCCGTATTTCTGACGCGTATTCTCAGCCGGGTTCCCATGATCCCGAAGCACATTTGGGAAAAAGTGGAAAATCCCTATCAGTTTGCGGCTGCAAAGGAGGCCGTCACCGGTACGGGCCCCTTTATTTTGCAGGATTATAATCCCGCGCAGGGTTCCTATCTTTTTACGGCCAATCCGCATTTTTTCAAAGGGAAAGTCAAAATTGACCGCCTGATTTCCGTTCCCACCAAAACCGGTGATCTCTCCCTGCTGCGGGGCGAAATTGACATGACGCGGATTCTGAAAATTGATTCCCTGGAACTGTTTAAAAACAAAGCGGAATTTAAAATCCTTACAGCCCCGGACTACTGGCTGTTCCGCCTGGTCATCAATTTCACACAGGAACCCATGCAGGATCTGCAGTTCCGCAGGGCACTGACCCATGCTGTAAACCGGCCGGAAATGGTGGAACGGGTGGCCCACGGCGGCGGGGTTGCCGGAACCTATGCCTATATTTCCCCGGCCTCGGAATGGCATAATCCCACTGTGACTGATTATCCCTATGATCCGGAAGAAGCACGGAAACTGCTGGACGGGATGAATATCAAAGACAGGGACGGGGACGGATTCCGGGAACTGCCGCCCAAAAAGAAATTCCGTGTGCGGCTGCTCAGTGACAAACGTTTCAGCCGGGCAGCCGAAGCAGTAAAAAAATATCTGGAAGAAGTGGGGCTTTCTGTGCAGATTGACAGCGCGGATGTCAGCACCCACGATACCCGTATCCGGGAAATGAAGGATTTCCATCTGGCCCTGACCGCGCACGGGGGGGTATCCGGAGACCTGGGAAACCTCACCGGCGGACTTCCGGCCATCAAAGGATATCAAAATGAAATGTTCCGCAGACTGACCGCGGAACAGCCTTATATGGCAGATCCGGAAGAACGGAAACAGGCCCTGTTCAAGATCCAGGAGCTGATTGCCGCGGATGTGGCCACCATTCCCCTCTATTATCTCAACTGGTTCCATGTGTACCGCCCTACTGTATTTGACGGATGGTTCTATACCTGGTACGGTCTGCCCATGGGAGTGCAGTTACTGGAAAACAAACTGGCTTTTGTGGAAGTTCCCTAGTGCTTTGTCAACATTAAAATGACGGGTTAAAAAACCGGATTTTTCCAAAACATCCGGTTTTTCCCTGCCCTGCCTCTCCCGGGGGACACAGGGCCGTGCATGTCTGCCGAAAATCAGCATACTGCATCTGCCCGAAAAACAATCATTCCTGAAACAGTTCTGTGCTGATATAGCGTTCCCCGGTACTGGGCAGAATGACCACAATACATTTTCCTTCCGCATCTTTCCGCCCTGCGATACGAAGCGCGGCCGCCAGGGCCGCCCCGGATGAAATGCCGCAGAGAATCCCTTCCGTATCCGCCAGTCTCCGGGCTTTTTCCATGGCTTCTTCATTGCCGACGCTGATCACTTCGTCAATCAGGGAAATATCCAGTATTTCAGGTACAAACCCCGCACCGATACCCTGAATTTTATGGGGGCCGGGGGAACCGCCGGAAAGAACCGGAGAATCTTCCGGTTCCACTGCAATGCTCTTAAAATCCGCTTTCCGGGATTTGAGTACCTGGGAAATTCCGGTGATGGTTCCGCCGGTTCCCACACCTGCAACAAGAATGTCCGCTTTTCCGTCCGTATCCTGCCAGATTTCCTCTGCCGTTGTTTCCCGGTGAATTCGGGCGTTGGCCGGATTTGTAAACTGATTGGGCATAAAAGCATCTGCATTTTCCGCAGCAATCCGTTCCGCCGCGGCAATGGCCCCTTTCATGCCTTCTGCCGCGGGCGTGAGCCGCAGTTGTGCCCCAAGATGCCTGAGGAGTTTGCGCCGTTCCGCGCTCATGCTTTCGGGCATGGTCAGGCAAAGGCGGTATCCTTTGGCCGCGCAGATAAAGGCCAGGGCAATGCCTGTATTGCCGCTGGTGGGTTCCACTATCAGGGTATCCGGTCCGATGTTTCCCTCTGCCTCGGCAGCATCTATCATAGCCGAGGCAATACGGTCTTTAATACTCCCCAGAGGGTTAAAAAATTCTGCTTTGATCAGTATATCCGCATTCACCCCTTCACAAATCCGGTTCAGGCGCACAAGCGGTGTGTTTCCGACGGTATCTTTGATGCCTGCATATATTTTCATCTTGTTCATCCTTTTTTATGTTCTGCATATATTGGTATCGCAGGGGCAGCATCCGTCAATTTCATAGCAGTAAACAATACGGGATTCCATTTCAGCCCGTTTTTCACTCAAAGGGCTGAAATCCGCATTTTCCATAATTTCCGCCAGCTCATCCCTGTGCGGCAGGGCCTGCAGTCCGGAAGCAATGAGTTCCGAAGTATGTACGGAAAGAATATCCGCATCCTCCCCGTTGCTCACAGCCGCAATGGGAACCGGGTAGGGCATCAGTATCCGGGAAATCGCCAGGGCGGGGCGGCGGCGGGTAATCAGGGAACCGGGGCCGTATTTGATAATCATGCCGGTTTTGCCCGAAAGTTCCACGCGGAAATCCACAGGAATGGAACCGCTGCTTTCTCCGGCACGGACAAAAAGACGGTTCCCCCTTATGACTTCTTTTTTATCATACCCCTTTTCTTCCACGAGTATACGGGCGATTTTCTGGCGGTAACGTTCATCCAGCGTATCTTCCAGAATTTCCCCGCTGATAAAATCTTCCAGTTCTCCGAGAATCAGATGATGTCCTTTCATTCCTGCAAATCCTTCTTTGATTGATGATTGCGTAAAAAGTTGAAAAAACAGGTTTTGATACACATGAATCTGCTGATTTTATGAATTTTACAGCAAAAAATGAATTTATGAATCATTCAGCTTATGTCAGAATCACCTTCATTCACTATGCTACTGATTTTCATAAAGTCAATACAGGATGCTGAATGGGGCCGGGGACTGGGGGCTTGGGGGCTGGGGTGGGGTGGGGTGGGGTGGGGTGGGGTGGGGAGCGAGCACCAATATCCTGAATCTGTTTGGGGTTCGTTCCTCACCCCAACCTGCAGGAAACCCTAAAAATATTTTCTTAAATGCTATAATTGATGAACCGGTAAAAAGTCATTTTTCCAGAATTCAGCCTTAGTAAAATCAGCATGTTAAACTGCTGAAATACCCGGATTTCGTACTTTTTACATATTCATCATAACTGTTCACTGACAACTGACAACTGTTTTTTCTCCTCCGGCATTTCCGACCGGAAGGAGAGTGTTTCAGCGGTAATTTTTCAGGAAATCCGCATTATGCACGGCCGGAAGGTCGGCGGTTTTTCTGTCCGGCACTGCCGGTATAGGCAGTACGTCCGGTGTTCCGGTTCCTGTGCCCCGGATAACTGCTTTTGCTGCCGCCGGGACTGCCGGAGCTTTTTTTCGCTTTCGGAGAAGGCCCGGCAGTTGTTCTCTGTCCGGTTCTGCGAACGTCTCTTTTCTGTTTCTGGGATGCGGGGATATTGTAATCAAAATCGTTGAGGGTACGGCGTTCAATGGGATGCCCCACCACTCTGCTGATGGCGCGCACGATATGGGCATCCTCTCCGGTAATCAGGGTGAAGGCATCCCCGGTGCCGGCCGCTCTTCCGGTTCTGCCGATGCGGTGGATATATGCATCAGGGGTATCCGGAATATCAAAATTGATTACATGGGAGATACGGGAGATGTCAATGCCGCGTGCGGCAATATCCGTTGCCACCAGAATGCGGAATTTTCCGCTTCTGAAACCGTCCAGTGCTGCCTGGCGGCGACCCTGGGAAAGATTCCCCTGTAAAGAAGCCGAACTGTAACCGGCTTTTATCAGCACTTCCCCCAGATGCCGTGCGCGGTGCTTGGTGCGGGTGAAAACAAGAACAGAACCGTCGGTATCGGTATCTCCCAGCAGTTTCAGCAGCAAAGGTGTTTTCAGGTGCTGTGCCACCGGATAAAGGGCATGGGAAACCGTGTCTGCCGGTGCGCTTATCCCGATCTGAACCGTAAGCGGTTTATGCAGGACATCAGATGCCAGTTTCCGGATTTCGTCCGGCATGGTAGCGGAAAAAAGCAGGGTCTGCCGGGTTTGCGGAATATGATGAAGAATTCGCCGGATGTCGGGGAGAAAACCCATATCAAACATATGATCCGCCTCATCCAGAACCAGTGTTTCCACATGGGAAAGATCAATGTTCCGGTTTTTGATATGGTCGAGCAGACGACCGGGGCAGGCCACAACAATATCAACCCCCCGTCTGAGTTTCTGTATCTGGGGATTGATTCCCACCCCTCCGTAAATGCTGAGCGTGCGCAGACGGGTATCCCTGCCAAGTTCGTCAAAGGATTGAGATATTTGTTCTGCAAGTTCCCGGGTCGGGGCGATAACCAGGGCGCGGACCCGGCCTCTGCTGTCCCCTTTTATCAGGCGGTGCAGTATGGGCAGTGCAAAAGCAGCTGTTTTGCCGGTCCCTGTCTGGGCCAGTCCCATAAGGTCACTTGCCTCCATAATGTGCGGGATGCTTTTGGCCTGAATCGGAGTCGGTACGGAATAACCTGCGGCAGTAATGCCGGAAACAACAGACGGATGAAAATGAAATGATTGGAAAGACATAAATTCCTTACTTTTTGATACTTTTTGATGAATAAAAAAAGCCCCGGAATAATTCCGGGGCTTACGATTTCTGGTTGTGTCCAGCGATAGTTGAAATGACTCCGGTGTCCGTTTATTAATGCACTGATTCAGAAACGAATTCCGAAGTTTTCAGGATCATCCGAAAAAAAGCACGGTTGGCAGAGTATTTCAAAGGAAGCAGGACACCACTCGATTTTTCGTTTTGTCCAGAAAAACGGATTTGATGTACAGATTTTCAGAAAATAAATTTCATCCGACATCCCAAAAGGGGAGTCATATCTGTTCCTGTCAGGCAGTGAAATTCATATTCCGAATGATATTAGAAGTATTATACTGCACAGACAGGCTTTTGTCAATGAAAACCTGCCGGGTTCCGGTTTGCCGGATTCGGATTATAAAAAGCAGATTGCCCGTGTACCGGCTGATTTTTTTATCCGACGGTATGCACAATCCGGGATGCGGGAACCAGGCGCACTTTTTTATGCAGCTCCGGCAGTTCTTCTGCCAGTACCTCGCAGGTGATGTTATGGGGATGCCCGATACCGACGGCCTCTCCGTAATTTTCCGCAATGCGGATCAGTCGGCGGATCTGCTGCCGGATGCTTTCCGCTTTCAGCACATGATCAAGAAAAATATCCCGCTGCGCAAAGGGAATCTGCAGCAGACGGGCCGTGGAAGGGCATACTGTGTGCCGGGAGGTGAAACTGTCTATAAAAAACAGATCTCTGTTTTTTACTTCGCTCAGAATGCGGTACATCAGGGAAGGCACAGCTGTCAGAGCGGATCCCATATGATTGTTCACGCCTTTGATGCCGGGGATGCTGTCCAGATTTTCCGCCAACTGCGCGGCAAATTCTGCGGAGGACATGGATATGAGCAATGCTCCTTTTCCGGGACTGACATGGGGATATTCCAAAGGTTCCATGGGCAGATGCAGCATCATTTCCATGCCTTTGGCCTGAATTTTTCTCCGGATTGTATCTTTGTGCGGACTGTGGGGAAAAAGGGAAAAGGTGACAGGGGCATCCAGTTTCAGAAAACATTCGGTCATTTCTCTGTCATATCCGATATCATCAATAATGATGGCCACAAGGGGCATGGGGTGACGGGGGGGCTGCTCTTCTCCGTTTTCTTCCATTTCCGGAAAACTGTCTTCAGCCGGATAGATTTCATATACCGGAATCTGCACATGCTGCTCCGGAGAAAGCGCGGCCCTGTCTCCCATGCAGTCTTTGGCGGAACAGGCGGAAAAGAGATGCAGAAACATAAAAAAGAGCCCGGCAGTGAGCATTGCCTGGCCCTTTTTTTTTCTGTCAGAAAGAATCAACTCCGTGTTTCCGTAAAAATATCATATCCCCTGAGAATTTCCAGTGCCCGCATCACCTGGTTGTCATCCTGAAGATTTTCCAGTTTAAGCGGTCCGTAGCGGCTTTCTGTCTGCTCCTTCAATTCTTCCCTTTTGTCCGCATCACTTTTGTCTTCCTCTTCTATGATGAAATCTTCTGTTTCCGAAGGTGTCTGCTCCTGCTGCTTTCCGGAGGACGAAGGATCGGCTTCCAGGTGATTTTTCAGATCCCTTTCTTTCAGGCGGCGGATTTCTGCATTTTTCCCGGCAAGCGCGGTATCTGCCTTCACTTCGATATCCGGTATAATCCCCTGGGCCTGAATGGATCTGCCGCTGGGGGTATAATAACGGGCAATGGTATATTTCAGCCCGTAGCCGTCCCGCAAAGGTTCCACAGTCTGTACCGAGCCTTTTCCGAAAGATGTGGTTCCCAGTATCACCGCCCTTTTGTGATCCTGCAGGGCACCGGCCACAATTTCCGATGCGCTGGCACTGCCGCCGTTGATGAGGGTGACAATGGGATAATCCCGCTTTTGTCTGTCCGTATGGGCTGTGAATATTTTGGTATGTCTTGTCTGCCGCCCTTTGATGGAAACAATATCGCCTTTATCCAGAAAGAGATCGGAAATATCAATGGCCTGGTTCAGCAGCCCTCCGGGATTGTCCCGCAGATCCAGCACCAGTCCTTTCAGGGGATCCGCGCCGGATTCCAGTGCCCGGAGTGCGGCTTTGAGATCCTGGGTGGTATTATCCTGAAAATTGCTGACCCGTACATATCCGTAACCGGGCTGCAGCACAATATAGCGGACGCTTTCAATGGGAATAATATCCCGGACAAGTGTAAATTCCAGGGGGTCTTCCTCCCCTTCCCGTATGACGGTGATAATAACGGCTTCCCCCTTGGGTCCCCGCATTTTTTTTACCGCTTCCCACAGCATCATGTCTTTGGTCGGGTCTCCATCCACTTTGATAATAATATCACCTGCTTTGACACCTGCCTCATAGGCGGGGGTTCCCTCAATGGGAGAGATGACCGTCAGCATATTTTTCTGCATGGTGATAACAATGCCGATACCGCCGAACTCACCGTGGGTGTCAATCTGCAGCTCTTCATAGGCCTCGGGCGGAAGCAGCTGGGAGTGGGGATCCAGGCCGTTCATCATGCCCTGAATGGCTTTGTGGATCAGTTCTTTGCTGTCTACCTCATCCACATAGTTTTTTTCTATCAGATCAATCACGTCTGAAAAAATTTTCAGACCTTTATATGTTTCTCTGTCTCCCGCACAGATATCTCTGTAAAATCCTGATCCCATAATCCCGATCAGAACGGAAATAACGATTGCCAGCAGCAGTGTAAGTCGTCCGTTTTTCTGAACCATCAGATGCAACTCCTTTTTTATCCTTTTTTGAGCCATTTCAGCGGATCAACCGGTTTGCCGTGATGCCGCACTTCAAAATGCAGTACCGGTCCTTTCATGGAACCGCTGTCTCCCACCGTTCCGATGACCTCATCCTTTTTTACCGTATCGCCTTTGGCTTTATAAATTTCTTCCGCATGGGCGTAAAGAGTATAAATATGATCGCCGTGATCAATAATGATCATATTGCCGTATCCTTTGAACCATTCGGCAAAAACAACCTCTCCTCCTTCTGCGGAACGGATGGGTTCCCCCCGTTCGGCCTGAATATCAATACCGCTCTGATAATTCATGACATTGAGCTCGGTATTTTTATAAGGACCGAAGAATGAAACTATTTTACCCTTAACCGGCATATTTAGCAAGCCTCTATCGGCAGGAAAAGATTTTTTGACTGCTTTTTTTCCGCGGCGGGTTTCTTCTTTGCGGAGCATGGCAATTTTTTTGTCCAGTTTTCCCGCAGCTTCTTTCAGGGCATTCAGAGAGGCCTTTGCCAGTTTTTTTTCTTTGCGCAGGGAGCGGAGCATCTGCTCGCGTTTTTTTTTCTGCCGGGCCAGTTCCTCTGCCTGTTCCTGATGTTTTTTTTCTGTTTCCCGGTACTGCTTTTTCCGGGATTCCAGCTCTGCCGTGACCTTCCGCAGTTTTTCTTTCTGCTCTTTCAGATCTGCCAGCAGGTTTTCATCATGCCGCAGAATACTTTCCAGGGCTTTTTTCCGCCGGTAAAAATCCATCAGTGAATCCGCAGATGCCAGCAGATGCATCCGTCCCAGATTGCCGAGTTTATAAAGACTGCCTGCACGGCGGGCAGCAAAACGCTCCCCTTCTTTCATTTTTTCGCGCAGTTCTGTCTGCCGGATGCGGACATCTGCCAGTTTTTTTTCCAGCAGAGTCAGACGGGAACGGGTGATCTCCTCCTTTTTCCGGACGGTATGCATTGAGCGATCCGTGCGATCCAGTTCATCAATGATTTTCATTTCCCGGTCGCGGACATCTTTCAGCCGGTTTTCCTTCTGGTCCACCTGCTTTTTGACATCTGCTGCTTTTTTTTTCAAATCCCCGATGCTTTTTTTTTCGGCAGAAAGGGGCAAAGGCAGCAGGAGGAAAAAGAAAAAAAGAGTTATGATTTTAAAAACTGTCTGAGTGAAAAAAAACATCCTGTCCAACCTGTCAGCATACTTCCGGCCAGAATGGCAAGGGCCGTTTCCAAAGGCAGAAAGCGGAGTTGAAAGAATTCCTGCGGGACATAAACAGCGGTATTCTGCGAAATAATCTGCAATATCAGATATAAGCCACCCAGGCCCGATACACCGCCCGCTGTTCCCATAAACAGGGCCTGCAGATAAAAAGGGTCTTTGATAAAACTTTCTGTAGCTCCGAACAGCCGCATGATTTCAATTTCCTCCCGCCGGGACCAGAGAACCAGGCGGATGGTGTTGGCAACAAAAAAAACCGCGGCCAGAAAAAAAATACCGCCCAGCACATAGGCACTCATGCGGAAGAGATTCAGAATATGGATAAATTTGCCAAGCCACTGTTCTCCGTATTCCACATCTTCCACTTTTGCCATTTCGGCAATCTGCCCGGCAAGCGGGGCCACCGCTTTCCAGTTTCCCGCAGAAAGGAAGAGACGGACTTCAAAACTGTCCGGCAGGGGATTTTCCCGCAGTCCTTCGGCCAGGGATGCCTGTTTTCCCATCTGCTGCCGGAAGCGATTCAAAGCCTTTTCTTTGGGAATAAAAACAAGTTCGGCAACTTCCGGCATTTTTTCAATCTGCTCCCGGATATGCCCTGTTTCCGCTTCTGAAATATCTTTTTTCAGGTAAACCATGATCCGCAGATCCGCCAGCCATATCCGCAGTAACTGATCCGCATGGACAAAAAAGAGCAGTGCGGCACTGAAAATCAGTACGGCCATGGCAATACTGATAATCGTGAGTGTATTCAGAAACAGACGGGACAGCATATCTTTCAGTGATCTTTTCAGTAAATATATCATGTGTCAGTGAGCCGTCATCGGTCAGATTATTTTGCTTTTATTCCATTTTCGGGATTACACACGCGCTTTCCACTCTTCCCTCCCGGAGGATGATCACCCTTCCTCCGGTGCTGCGGATGCGCTGGGTGTCATGGGTGGCAATGATAATTGTGGCCCCCAGGTTCCGGTACTGCCGAAGCAGATCCATAATCACATCGGCGGACTCGGGGTCAAGACTTCCGGTCGGTTCATCGGCCACAATGATTTTGGGGTTTCCGGCAATGGCACGGGCAACGGCCACCCGCTGCTGCTCTCCTCCGGAAAGGCTGCGGGGAAGGGCGTCGGCCCTGTCCTCCATGCCCACGTTTCTGAGCAGACTGCCCACCTTTTTTCGGATCAGTTTCCGCCGGGTTCCCACGGCTTCGGCCACCAGTGCAATATTCTCATAAACGCTTTTGCCGGGGATCAGCTTGAAATCCTGGAAGATTATGCCGAATTTGCGCCGCAGAAAAGGAAGTTCCCGGCGGGGAATCCGTGACAGATTCTGACCGTCCACAATAATATTTCCGCCTGTTACCTTTTCTCCCAGGTAAAGCAGTTTTAACAGTGTGGTTTTCCCCGCACCGCTGGGCCCGCTGATAAAGAGAAATTCTTTATCAAAAATATCCAATGTGACATCCCGGAGTGCGTTTTTGCTTCCGTAACGCTTGTGAACATGCAGAATCCGTATCATTGCACTTTTATCTTCGTATGCCACATCCGACTCCTGAATTTCGGAAAACCCTGTTTGATGATCTCGTAAAAAGTCGGCAAATCAGGTTTTGTTACACATTAATCAGCTGATTTTACTGACAGCGATTCAATGTCATTGACGTAAGCCCCCCCTCCCTGAGGGAGGGGCAGGGGGATGGTGGAAACGTCATTAATTACAAAGCGCTGTTTACCCCCTCCCCTGACCCCTCCCACCGGGGGAGGGGAATATTCTGCTTAGGTCAATGACATTGGACAGCGATTTTCAAAAATCTGATTTTTTAGCGATTCATCCTGTTTATTATAATGACAATTTTGACGAACCCGTAAAAGTCTGAATTTCCGGTTTTCCGACGGAGTGGCGGAATTTTTGACTTTTTAGCGATTCATCAGGATTGACCTTATCTTTTATAACTGTTATAAGCATATCCGGTTCAGGGAGTGCCGCAGCCCGGTTTTCCCTGCCGAAGCCTCCGCTGAAATTCCCATTAACAGGCTTCTTCCATTCCGGCGGAGGCTTTTTCTTTTACCTGATTATCCCCATGAAATCAAGATCGGCTTTCCATGTCCTGTTTCCGGTATCCGCTGCATAAAGATGATGAATAAGTAAAAAGTCCGGAATCCGGTTATTTCAGCAATTTAACGTGCTGATTTTACTGAGGCTGAATTCCGGAAAAATGACTTTTTACCGGTTCATCGAGGATAACATATTCTGACAGCATTATTGGAATCAGGAGTTACGCGGTTGAATTTTAACTGTTTGAATTTATTATGTGCCTTAAAAATTGACAGTCAATAAAAACAGCAGATTATATTTCAACTGCGTAAGTCCTAACATATTCTGACAGCATTATTGGAATGTCAAATATATTTCTGTACACTCAGAAAAGCTGCGGAGGAGTGCCAAACTGAAAGTTTGGCACTCCCCGGTCCGGACTTTTTAAAAAAGTAAAAAATTTATTTGACAGTCCAATTACGGCATGCTGCTCACCTGCATGATTTGCACGTCCCGCCAAAATCAGGATATATTACCGATAAATAAAAGAATTCAGAAAAACGGCTGTACAACCTGTTTTTTTGGCATATCCTGAATTTACAGCAAAAAGTGAATGTATGAATCATTAGGGCTCAGGAAATCTGCCGGAAGTAATTATCATATACCTGCCGGTTATCGGCTGAAAACTGAATGAAAATCAGTTTTTCAATGGAAGGTTCTTTCTCCAGGAATGCGGCACAGGTATCCACCGCCACTTTACAGGCCCCTTCCATAGGGTATCCGTACACACCGCAGCTGATAGCCGGAAAAGCGATGCTTTTTACACCCTTTTCCACAGCCAGCGCAAGACTGTTCCGGTAGCAGGAAGCCAGTAACTGCGGGTCCGAGGGCTTTCCGCTGTAGACCGGGCCTACGGTATGAATGACATATTTTGCGGGGAGTCTGTATCCTTTGGTGATCCGGGCTTTTCCGGTCGGACAGCCGCCCAGTGTGCGGCATTCTTCCAGCAGTTCCGGCCCTGCAGCCCGGTGAATCGCTCCGTCCACACCGCCGCCCCCCAGCAGCGAACTGTTGGCCGCATTGACAATGGCATCCACTGCAAGCAATGTGATATCCCCCTGCTGTACTTCCATTCTGCGCAATCGTTTTTTGTTCATTCTGTTTCTCCTTAAATTTTGATTCACTTTCCCGAATCATACTGTCAATGCCGTTTATGCCCCTTTTTTTGTAAAGGGGGAATTCAGAACTCCTGGTTTCTCTGAATAAAATACTGAATATAATCCGTATAAAACATTTTTCCCAAAGGGTATGTTACATTCAGCAGATCGAAAAGTTTCCGAAGGAGTGCAAAAATTGTATTTTTGCATGTCAACCGGGAGATGCTGCGGTGCAAAAATACAGTTTCTGCACTCCGGAACAGTCGTAAAACCGTATCCCGGGGAAACTTTTCGATCTACTGACATTAGACATTATCGGAAATAACATTCGGTATTTCTTAACCCCGCAGGGGTGTCAGATAATAGCCCGGCATTTTAATGCCGGGATACAGTGAACCAATACAC
>JAABRU010000249.1 GCA_011390755.1 Desulfobacteraceae bacterium
GGACACCTGCCCCCTGACCCCCTCACCCCGGACACCGACACCTGACCCCCTGACACCTGACACCTGACACCTGACACCGAACACCTGACACCGAACACCTGACACCTGACACCTGACACCGAACACCTGACACCGAACACCTGACACCTGACACCTGACACTGAACACCTGACACCGAACACCTGACACCTGACACCGAACACCTGACACCGAACACCTGACACCTGACACCGAACACCTGACACCTGACACCGAACACCTGACACCTGACACTGAACACCTGACACCTGACACCGAACACCTGACACCTGACACCGAACACCTGACACCTGACACTGAACCCCCCCCACATTTTTTCATACAGTACTCCCATTCTGGTTTTTCCAGGCACATTTTTTGCATTTAAAATTGGGATGCTGAAAAAGGGCTGTTTCTGACTCCCAAAACGTGAAAACAGATCAGGAAAGGTATGTTTTCGGACCTGGCAGTTTTGGTGCCCGGGAAAACCAAAATTGGATCAGTATATCCCGCATTTCGATCTTTGCGATCCAACAATCTGAATTTATTGAGTCCGACTCTTTGGGTATGCAAAAAGTTTTGAAGAATTCAGTTTAATTTTCAAAATGTTATAAAGACAAGCGAAATGTGGGGTATATCTTTAGGAATTTAGAATATAAGATAATAATTATCTCAACAATTATTTATATAAATTCATACTGTTAACATAAAAATGTGTAAAAAATGTCCTGAACAGCGTAAAAAATGATTATATAGTCTTTAAGAAAATAGTTTTGGACTTGTCCAAACTTCCAAAGTATTTAAACTCAGTATGTTAAAAAGATCAGCTATCCCAAAACAATTATCTTAAACACTATGGTACTCCCATTTTGTTTTTTTTACAGACACATTTTTTGCGTTTGACCGGATTGCTGAAAAAGGGCTGTTTCTGACTCCCAAAACGTGAAAACAGGTCAAAAAAGGTATGTTTTCGGACCTGGCAATTTTTGCGCCCGGAAAACCAAAATTGGATCAGTATAAAGCATATCTCGCTACTGCAGGGCCCCCATTATTTTTTATATTAAAAAAATCCGCTGTTCCGGATGCTGCGGGCAGAGAGGCAGGGCACTGCGTCTCTGCGGTGCCAACCGGAACAGATTATCAAAAATAAACATATGGAATCATATATTTATATGCGCATACAATCAAAATTGACAAAAGGGTCCCAT
This sequence comes from Desulfobacteraceae bacterium, assembly GCA_011390755.1. GTDB lineage: Bacteria > Desulfobacterota > Desulfobacteria > Desulfobacterales > Desulfococcaceae > JAABRU01. Next base: position 1,227 of record JAABRU010000249.1, read on the forward strand.
GAGGTGTCTCTATGAAAAAAACAAACCGGCATCCTTTTTTCGCACCGGAAAATCAGGAAAATGTTTTCCGCGCAGGTCCCTATGCATTTATTTCCGCCTCCCTCTGCACACTCACTGTATTTACAGGACTTTTATGGACAGCACAGTATAATTACCTTTTATTCCATATTCTGGCCGAAGGTTTCAGCCTGACTGTCAGTGTATGTATCTTCATCATTGTGTGGAATGTGCGGGATATGCTGGAAAACCATTTTCTTCTTTTTCTCGGAATTTTCTTCCTCTGCGTCGGCCTTCTGGATTTGCTTCATACCCTGACCTACAAAGGCATGAATATCTTTCCGGGATATGATGCCAATCTGCCCACACAGTTATGGATTGCAGCCCGTTATACAGAAAGTCTTTCCCTTTTCCTTGCCCCCGCATTTCTGGAGCGGAAAATCAATATCCCTGCTGCATTCGCTGTCTGTACCAGTCTGCTTCTTCTTTTTCTGATTTTCATATTCACGGGTGTTTTTCCGGACTGTTTTATTGAAAATCAGGGACTTACTGCTTTTAAAATCTACAGCGAATATCTGATATGCATAATTCTTATCCTTGCTGCATTCCGGATTTACAAAAAAAAAGAATTGTTTGACAGGAAAATCCTGCGGCGCGTTTATCTGGCTGTCTTCACTGCGGTTTTATCTGAACTGGCCTTCACCCTTTACCAGGATCCCTACGCTTATTTTAATCTGGCAGGTCATATGCTGAAGATTGTTGCATTTTATTTCATTTATGAAGCCGTTGTGGAAACAGGTCTGCGGCACCCCTTCCGTCTTTTGTTCCGGGAAATCAAATTACGGGAGGAAAGACTGCTGAAAATGCATGACATACAGTCCCAGGAACTGTTGGAATATAAAAAAGCCGTGGAATATTCCAAAGACATGATAAGCGCGGTAAACCGGGATTATATATATCTTTTTGCCAACCGGGCCTTTTGCAGAAACCGGAACTGCCGGGAAGAGGAGGTGGTGGGCCGTACTGTGGCGGACGTACTGGGGAATGAAGTGTTTGAAGGGCATATCAGACCCCGGCTGGATGAGTGTCTGCAGGGGCATGAAGTGGAATATGAGATGAAATACAGCTATCCGGAAATCGGGGAACACTACCTGGAAATCTCATACTATCCCCTGAAAGATGACAATAATACAGTAACATGCGCCGTGGCTGTCTTACGGGACATAACTGAACGGAAAAACCAGGAAATCCATTTGCAGGAAAGTGAGGCTTTTTTCCGGGCTATTTTTCAGGAGCATAAAACCGTTAAACTGCTCATTGATCCCCATAGCGGTCAGATTGCCGATGCCAACCGGGCAGCAGTGGATTATTACGGATATCCTTATGAAAAACTGCTGCAGATGCGGATACAGGATATCAATCATCTGACAGCGGAAGAAGTGAAGACGGAAATGCAGCAGGCGGAAAATGAACAGAAAAGTTATTTCAATTTCCGGCACAGACTGGCAAAGGGAGAAATCCGGGATGTGGAAGTCTATTCGACTCCCCTGATAATCAAAAAGCACACTTATCTTTTCTCCATTATCCATGACATCACAGAGCGGAGAAAGGCAGAAGATGAGCTGCTTCTGTTTAAAAGCATTGCCGAAACTTCTCCCGAAGCCCTGTCCATCGCAGATGCTTCGGGCCGCTTCCTTTACATCAATCCTGCCCATGAAAAACTGTTTAAACATTCTCTGGAAGAGGCCCAAAAAAAGAATTTCCGGGATTATTATCCGCCCGAATCCATAGACATACTCAACCGGGAGGTGGTTCCCGCGCTCATGGCAGGCAACAGCTGGCAGGGGGTTATGGATGTTTTTGATGCGGCGGGGCGGCGTTTCCCTTTATGGGAACATGCCGGAAGCATCTGCAATGAAAAGGGGGAGATGATATACAGTTTCGGTTTTATGCATGATGACAGCAGGCGGATTCAGGCGGAAACAGAACTTCGCAGGGCCAAAGAGGCCGCAGAAGCGGCCAATCTGTCCAAAAACGAATTTCTGGCCAATGTGAGTCATGAAATCCGGACACCCATGAATGCCGTGCTGGGATACGCCGGTCTTCTTTCCAAAATGCCGGCAGATGGAAAAACAAAAGAATATCTGAATATTATCCGCAACAGTGCCCATAATCTGCTGTCTTTGATGAACGATATTCTGGACCTTTCCAAGATTGAAGCCGGAAAAACGGATATTGTCCCCTCCCCGCTTTCACCCAAAGAGATTCTGAGGGAAATCCGCAGTATTTTTGAAATCCGGGTACAGGAAAAAAAGATCCGACTGATGGTGGAAACGGATCCGGAAATGCCGGACTGCATTTTGGTGGATGAAAAACGTCTGCGGCAGATTCTGTTTAATCTTGTGGGAAATGCAGTAAAATTTACGGAAAAGGGATGGGTGAAACTGTCTGTACAAACCGAAGCGGGGGATAAACATCATCAGGTGAATCTCCGTTTCAGGGTGGAGGATACCGGTATCGGTATTTCAGAAGATTTTATGAAAATTATCTTTCGTCCTTTTCAGCAGGGCAATTATCATACATACGGCGGAACGGGCCTGGGGCTGAGCATCACCAAACGCCTGGTGGAAATGATGAACGGCAGTATTTCTCTTTATAGCAGGGAAGGGGAAGGGTCCTGTTTTACTGTTATTTTGAAAAATATTGAAATATGTGAATCGAAAAACGTTTTTTCTGAAATAAAAAAAGATGCACAGCCTGATTTCAGGAATGCCCACATTCTGATTGCAGAAGACAATCCGGATAATATGCAGATGATGAGAGATATGCTGGAACCTTTGCATATCCGTACCCGCTATGCGGAAAACGGAAAAGATGCTTTGGAGTTACTTGAAATTATTTCAGAAAGTGATGATTTGCCGGATATGATTATTATGGATCTGAGAATGCCGGTGATGGACGGTTATGAAGCCACAGCAAAAATAAAATCTGATGAAAGATTCAGAAAAATTCCGGTGATAGTTGTTACTGCTTCTGCCGGGGACAGGGATCGGCAAAAAATATTACGGACCGGGGCGGATGTATTTATCGCCAAACCCCTGGATGAAAAAAAACTGATTTCCGAACTTGTGAAATTTCTCCCTGCGCACCGGGAAAAAATACAGATGCCGGAAAATCCTTATGAAATCATAGACAAAAAAGAACTTGCCCGTATATCATCTGAAACATATTCGGAAATAATCAGTATCCTCTCAGGTGAAATGAAGGAAGTATGGCAGGATATTTCCGATACCCTGATTCTGGATCAATGGACGGATTTCGGTGCAGAAATCAGAAAAACAGGTAAAAAATTCAATATTTCCTGCATTATCCGCTATGGAGATGAAATTTTGAAATATGCAGAAGAATGTGATATTGTCAAATTAAAACAAAAAGGAAAACAGTACCCGGAACTCATCCGATTTTTACAGGAAATCAGGAGAAATCAATGAACCGCTCCCCGGATTCTTCAGAAAAAAAAGGTCTGATCCTGCTGGTGGACGATGTCCCGGAAAATATCCGTCTGCTGGGAATGATTCTGAAAAAAGAGGGATACGCCCTTGCATTTTCGGAAAACGGAAAAGAAATGGAAGATACACTGAAACGTATGCTGCCGGATATGATTCTGCTGGACATCATGCTGCCGGATGCGGACGGCATTACACTCTGCGAAAATCTGAAAAAGGAGGACAGAACAGCGGGAATTCCGGTTATTTTTCTTACGGCCAAAAGTGCAGGCAAAGACAAAATCCGGGGATTCCGGGCCGGAGCCGTGGACTATATTACCAAACCTTTTGAAGAAAGTGAGGTTTTGGCACGGGTGCATGCCCATATGCAGCTGCAGAAATCAAAGGATATGATTTTCAACTACTGCCGGGAACTGGAAAGATCCAACCGCACCAAAGACAAACTTTTTTCTGTCATCGGTCATGATCTGCGCGGTTCCTTTGCCGGTATGCACAGTTTTATCCGTCTGATGAAAAAAAACGCTGCGGATGAAATAAAACGGGAAAAATATATCCGGAATGCAGAAGAATCTCTGAGCAATACCCTGGAACTTCTGGATAATCTGCTGAAATGGGCCAGAACACAGCGGGATGATATTTCCTATTCGCCCGTCATGCTTGACATCAGAAAAATTATTGATAAATGCATTGCCCTGTCTGAAGATGCCGCAAAAGAAAAAGAAATCCGGCTGTATGCCCGGATATCCGAAGCGGTATCTGTTTTTGCAGACAAAGACATGCTCATGACCATTATGCGGAATCTGATATCCAATGCAATTAAATTTACCCCTTTGCAGGGGGAAATCCGGATAACTGCGGTTTCCCGTAAAAAATATTCGGAGATTTCTGTCCGGGACAGCGGAATCGGCATCGGAAAGGCCGAGATGGAAAAACTGTTTTCCGCAGACCACAGCATTGTCCGCCGGGGAACGCAGGGAGAAAAAGGATCGGGTCTGGGGCTGATTCTCATTAAAGAATTTGTGGAAAAAAACCGGGGAAATATCCGCGTGGAAAGTGAAAGCGGCAAAGGCAGCTGTTTCATCGTCACCTTACCCGCGGTTTCTCCCCCTGATATTCCTTCCGTGTCAGGACTCCCCTCCCCACCGGGGCAATGCTGCTGACGTAAGACTCCCCTCCCACCGGGGAGGGGAATACGGAGCAGATCCGGTCTTTCCCCGCCTCCCTGCACTCCCCTCCCACCGGGGGAGGGGAATACTCTGCTTACGTCAATGACATTGAGGAGAGGGGAGTCTTAAAGCAGCGGCATTGGGGGGAGGGACAAAAAAAGTGCCTGAACGGTATCGGAATATTGTTCCGGGAATATTTTTATAATCCGAGTTCTTCCGAAATTTCCGACATGGCTTCCAGACTGATTGCAACAAAGTCACTGAGGGGAATACCGATGCTTTCGCATTCCCGGATTCTTTCCCGGCTGACCGCTCTGGCAAAATGAGCGGTTTTCATGCGTTTGGTCACAGATTTTGTTTTCACGGAGGCAATTTTTTTATCCGGATAGACCAGCGCGGTTGCCACAATCAGGCCGGTGACGGTTTCCGCGCAGGTCAGGGCATGTTCAAATACCGTGATTCTTTCCAGTCCCAGTCCTTCGGCATTATGTTTGCGGATGGCATTGATAATTTCCGGATGCACCCCTTTTTCCGCCAGCAGTTTCGCGCCGACTTCGCCGTGCTGTGCCGAATCTTCACCTGTGATTTCATAATCTATATCGTGCAGCAGCCCCGAAAGCCCCCACATATCCGGATCTTCTCCGAATTTTCCCGCCAGTTTCCGCATAATGGCCTCGGAGGCCAGGCAGTGGCAGATCAGTCTTTCATTTTTCATATGTTCCCTGAGCAGATGCAGGGCATCCTCTCTGCTGATACCGGTTTTTTCCTGCATGAAACAATCTCCTTTTTGTTTGTATTCTGTGATATTTATTACGGATGCATCGGCAAATTCAGATTTCAGCACTTTCCGGGCAGCAGTCTGCCAGCAGGGAAGTAATGCTGTCGAGAAAGCGCAGCCCTTTGAAGGAAAGCGCGCAGCGGGCCGCATCTTTTTCCAGCAGTCCCCTTTGCACCAAATCCTTTGCTGTTTTTCCGAATATATTCTCAAAAGAAAGAGAAAATTTTTTTTCAAAATCCGGAATCCCTATGCCTTCCCTTTTCCGCAGTCCCAGATAAATGGCCTCTGTCATCTGCTGTTCACGGTTCAGAATCTCTTTTCCGGCCAGGGGAAGCATATTCTGCCGGAGGCTGCGGATATATTTTTCCAGGGAAGAGACATTCCACTGCCGCTGCGGCGGAAAAAAGGAATGCGCGGCCGGGCCCAGTCCCGCATAAGGGGCAGAAGACCAGTATTTGCAGTTATGCCGGGAACGCAGATCCGGGGATCGGGCAAAATTGGAAATTTCATACTGTGCATATCCGCGGGAGTCCAGAAATTCCACTGTGAATTCCAGAAGACGGGCAGCTTTTTCATCGGCCAGGGGCAGAAAATGCCCCCTGTGCAGCTTTTCTGTCAGGGCTGTCCCTTTTTCATAGGTGAGCAGATAACAGGAAAGATGCGCGGGGGCAAAGGTCAGGGATTTTTCCAGATCCTCCTTCCATGCTTTTTCCGACTGTCCGGGCAGACCGTATATCAGATCAAGTCCGGTATTGTCAAAAAATTTCCCGCTTTCCCCCAGGGCTTCCACCGCCTCCCCCGCGCTGTGAATCCTGCCGAGAAAACGGAGATGCTGATGTTGAAAAGACTGCACACCGATATTGATCCGGTTGATCCCCATGCTGCGGAATGCAGAAAGTTTTTCCGCTGTAATTGTGCCGGGGTTGGCCTCCAGACTGATTTCCGCATCATTGGTGAAATCAAAACAGCGGTACAGGCTTTCCATTATTTTTTCAAGTGCGGCAATGGTCAGAACGGAAGGGGTGCCGCCACCGAGATAAAGGGTGTCACAGGAAAATTTCACCCGCGGGGAAAGCAGTTCGGCCTCCCGGATGAATGCGCTGACAAATGTCCCCATGCGGGATAAATCTGTAATGGAGTAAAAGTCACAGTACGCGCATTTGCGGATACAGAAAGGGATATGAACATACAGACCGCCTCCGGTTTTTGGCCGGATTTTTTCACAGCATTCCATAATTTGGATTTTATCCCGGTGTCGCCTGCGCGCCCCGACATCCGACCCTTTCCGGCGGCGGCATGTGGATTTCCAGCCATTGCAGGATTTTATCAAATTCGTCCCGCACTTCCTGCAGGGCCTTTCCCCTGTGACTGATCTGATTTTTTTCTTCCGGACTCATCTGGGCAAAGGTTTTACCCAAAGGAGGATAATAAAAGACGGGATCATATCCGAAACCTTCATCCCCCTGCGGACTGTCTGCAATGACGCCTTCGCAGCGGCCCTCATAGGTCAGGGCCGGGCCTGTGGGAACCGCAATGGAAATGACGCATTCAAACGCTGCTTTGCGGTTTTCTTTCCCTTTCATTTCCTCCAGCAGTTTTTCATATCTGTCCCTGTCACTCAGACCTTCGCCTCCGTAACGGGCGGAAAAAACACCCGGCCGGCCCTCCAGCGCATCCACCGCCAAACCCGAATCATCGGCCAGGGCCGGAAAACCCAGCACCCGTGCGGTAAAAGATGCTTTTTTATAAGCATTGTCATCAAATGTCTGACCGTCCTCTTCCACTTCCGGGATAGGGCCGAAATCATCCAGATTTCTGATTTCAATGGGGAAATCTTTCAGTATTTCCCGGATTTCAGCGGTTTTTCCTTTGTTTCCGGTCGCAATGACCAGTATTCTGGGTATCTGCATACTTCTCCTTTTTTTTATTTGCTAGTGCTCTGTCAAAGTTAAACTGATGGGTAAAAACGGGTGAACCGCATTCTGCGGCACGCACGGTTTTCAAAACCGTGTTACAGCAGACTTTGCCGGAAATA
>JAABRU010000250.1 GCA_011390755.1 Desulfobacteraceae bacterium
CACATGTGCGGGAACCCCGTCTCCCGACAGCATGGGGGCGATGACCCGGCGCACCCTGTCCTCTTTCAGTTTGTCGGCCAGTTGGTCCAGGTGGGTTTCCCGGCGCAGGATCAGATTTTCTTTGGCCGTCTGTATCATTTCCCCGGTGATTTTCCGGCTCCGGTCCCGGTTTTCCTTCATTTTAAAGCAGGTTTCATAGGCCAGGGCATTGACCAGCCAGGGCTGACCCTGTGTCAGTTCCCATACACTTTCCAGGGCATCCGGGCTGAATTCCTGACCGGTTTCCGCTGTATGGCAGAGCAGCAGTTTACGGGTTTCGGGTTCCGGAAAATCCCCCAGACGCAGAGATTCGTCTTTGATATTGAAGGCACTTCCGCCGGTAACAGAGGGCTTTCCGGTATCGGACTGCATACGGTAGTCCCTTACATCCCTTACTCCGCAGAGAATGATGCTCTGGGGAAAATTCTTCGGACGTTTGTCATATCCGGCCCGGAGCTGACGCAGTACAGATATCAGGGTGTCACCCACAAGCGTGTCAATTTCATCTATCATAAGAACAAGGGGCAGCGGGCTTTGGGCAGTCCAGCGGGTGATTACAGAATTGAAAGCCGCAAATTCCCCTTCCTGCTCCAGTATTTCCGGCCAGTGCTTTTTCAGAAAACTGTCTCCCAGGTACATCCCGGCACGTCCGGCCATTTCGGACAGAACAGCCTGCATTGCCCCCCGCACATTCTCCCTTGCGGCCTGCGCCGATTCCGCATTGATATACAGACAGCGGTATTTTTCTCTTTCATTCAGATACTTCATCAGGGCCAGCAGGCAGGATGTTTTGCCGGTCTGCCGGGGCGCGTGCATGACAAAATATTTTTTCTGCTCAATGAGCAGCAGAATTTCTTCCAGATCAAAGCGGCCCAGTGGATTCAGGCAGTAATGTTCCTCACAGTTCACCGGGCCGGATTTGTTGAAAAAACGCATGGGCATACCTCCTGTTTTATGATGATTCGGGATTGCGGACAGCATTATGCCTGATTTCCGGCAGAAAGGCAATTGTAAAGCGTGGGCATGAATGCCCACGCTGAATGTTCAAAGGACGGTAAACCGCCCTGTTTTTACTCCCGCAGTTCCGCCACTATTTGAAGAATAAACACGGCCTCGGCCAGTCCGATAACATGATCTCCGTCCGCATCGGCTTCGCTGAGGATAACTGCATCACCGGTGTCTGTTCCTGCCAGGATTTTCAGCACCAGTACGGCATCGGCCAGGGTCACGCCGTTTTCTCCGTCTATGTTTCCCGCTCCGGGATTGGAAAGGGAGTACAGACCGAAGTTTTCATGCACGGGGTCGCCCTCACTGATATTGGCAACAGTGAAACTTTCGGTGCCGTAACCCGCGGCCGATACCGTTACCGTGTAATTCACCTGCCAGGGCAGTACTTTTGCATATCCCCCGTTTGCATCGCTTTTCAGCACAGCGGTTCCGTAGAGAATACCGGCTCCGGGGATGGGAAGACCGGAGACAGCATCAAAGACATTGCCTTCCGCTATGATGTCCGTGGGGTTGACCGTGCTGTCCGCAGTGAAGGAACGGACGGCGGATTCGGATATCCCCCCGTTTCCGTCCGTGGCCGTGACTTTCCAGTGATATGTGTTTTTGTCCGTGATGCCGTCTGTCCCGCTGAGGATGACATGACTGTAAATCAGCCCGGATTTTTCAGTCACGGGAGCCGAAAGATCGGCATTCCGGGAGACCGTGACCGTGTATGTCACCGCGTCACCGTCCGGATCTGTGGCGTCCGTCCAGTCTGCAAGAAAAGTGAGAGGAACCCGTTCCCCGTTCGCGGGGGAAAGCAGGGAAAATGCGCCGGGCGGGGAGTTCTCCATGCTTTTATAGACATAGGTACGTTTGGGATGGGAGATGAGTTCATCGGTTCCCATTGCGTAGAAGAACAGAGTGTAACGGCCCGGCAGGTCAAAGCCCGTGTAGGTGGTTTCATAGCGTGCGGTGGCAGCGTTCCATTCCAGGGTTCCGGAAATCATGTCAACAATGCGGCTGGTATCCTCCCCTGTTCCGGTTTCAGCGAGAATCACATCCGGTTTCCGGATTTCCACCCAGACACGGATGGCTTTGGGATCACCTGCGAAATTGGTTTCTGCCCAGAGCAGATTGCTGTGTTCGGACGGAGACAGAACGGTTTCCGCTTTGCCGACACTTGTTACTTCCAGGGGAACCGTGTCTGCCCCGTACCCCAGATCAGTCAGTTTGCACAGATCACCGTCTGCGCCGGAACGCAGGGTATGACTGCCCCAGTAAACCGGGCCGGAACCGGGATCTCCGTCATCGTCCAGGTAGGGATGCTGACGGGCCGTGTCAAAATAGGGGAATTTTTTGTCGGAAAGGCCGCTGTCCGTGTGGTTTTCCGTGAGTTCAACGGCCCGTGTGTAGGAGGTGTACAGGTCGGAACCCTTGCCCAGTTCATTGAACAGCGCGCTGACAAAAAATTCGCCGTCCCGGTACAGTCCCGGAACCCTCGGCCCCCGGTAGGAAACCTCGTCCGCGGCCGCACTGGAGATGATGATTCTTCCGGGTGCAGCCAGACTGTCTATGAAACTGCCGGAATAGCACGCGCCGAGGACAACGGCGATGAAATTCTCCGGTTTGTCAAAATAACCCGCAGGCAGTTTTGATTCCAGCGTTTCCAGCCATTCATTCAGTTTTTGCGGTGTGATCTGCTCAAATCCGTTGAGGTAGAACGTATCCTCCGAACCGTGATCCAGCATGACAATCCAGAGCGGCCCCGGAATTTCATTTATCCGTGCCGGAGCCCAGACTGTGAGGGCATGTTCCACGGCCTCTTTGTAGCTCAGGGGCAGTCCGCCGGACGGATTGACGCTGTAATCATCCTGCCCGGCTATGGGAGCGTCGTTATAGGGAGAGAAGAATTTCACATGATCCAGCGCATTGTTCCAGTGGTTTCCTCCCGTGTCACTGACCAGGAAATTCCGGTTTTTCATATGCTGAAATACCCGGCCCCCGGTTTTTGTGTGGGATTCCAGTCCTTCCTCATCAGATACGGAACCTGTGATGATGAGACCGTAACCGGCAAAGTCGGTGCTGAACACCGTGCGGCTCACGCAGGCCGTTGAAAGATTTTCCGTATTTCCGGCCCGGTCGGTTGCCAGTGTGTAGAATTCATACACACCCGGCGCATTGCCCGGAACTGTGTACTGAAAAACGCCGTCAATGCTGCCTTCCAAATCTGTGGCCGTGAGGGAGTAGGCACTGTCCCCCGGTTTTTTCACATACAGTTCCACTTTCACCAGTCCGCTGCCCGATGTCTCTGTTTCCGAATCTCCGGAAAGACAGGGTTCGGCCGCATAGACCTCATCGAAATTATAACGGATTTCAATCCCGCCTGCGGCCACCAGTACAAAGGATTCCGAAGATGCACAGGAGCAGGGTTTTCCCGTGTCCACCTCGATTCTGCCCATGCTGTGGGGCGACCAGTTTCCGGCTGCGTCCTTTTCCTGCACAAAAAGGAAATGATCCCCGTCCGGCAGAATCCCGGCAGGACGGAACCAGGTCGCATATGTTTCGGTTGCCCCGGTTCCCATCTGCGGATCGTCATTGTTCTGGGGATCAAGTTTATAACGGAACAGGCCGGTTCCGCCGTTGCCGGTCCACTGCCAGACCGGGGGATTGAGACGGGTGGGCGTTGTCACATTCATAATGGGCGGCCCGCCCGCCGTGCGATCCACTTCAAGAGATGAACTGTCATACTCTGAAACATTGCCTGCAATGTCCTGTTCCCGGACAGACAGGGTGTAAACTCCGTCCGCAAGGTCGCTTCCCGGAACAAAGGACACGGCCTTCACAGTTCCCGAAAGAACCGTCTGTGCGCCTTTTTTCAGTTCATATTCAAATGCGCCGTTTCCCCCGCCGAGCGGGGACCACTGCCACTGGGGACGGGGATTGTTGGTCAGGGGGGTGGAATTCCACACAAAGGGCGGGTTCGGGGCCTCGGTGTCCACGGTGACGGATGCGCTGTTGTACAGAGACCAGTTCCCGGCTTCATCTCTTTCCTGCACATACAGGCGGTGAGGACCGTCGGACAGGGTGATGGTAACGGATGTGCCTGATGTTTCAGTGGCCCCGGCTTCCAGATAACTGTCATCCAGTTTGTAGCGGAACAGAGACGGAGTTTTTCCGCCGCCGCCGGATGTCCATGTCCAGGTGATATTTGTGTTTTTGGTCGGGGAAGTTCCGGAAAGAGTAAGGCCCGGCTGTCCCGGAGGAACAGTGTCTATCAAATATGTACATAATGCCGGATCAGACCAGTTGCCCGCATCATCACGCTCCGATATGTAAAGAGTATGTTCTGTTTCGGACGATCCCTGCATCAGTGGCGCTGCAGGTGAATAAAATCTGTATGTTGTGGTTTCATAAGTGGCAGAAAAATCCGGACTGCCAAATTTGTAACGGTAAGTTCCGTTCCCGCCACTGGCAGACGCAGGTTCCCAACTCCAGTATGGTGTCGGGTCATTGGTTCGCATTGGCGGGGTCGGGCAGTTGCTGAAGACGGGTGTTTTGGGCCGGGTGGTGTCAATAACAATATTTTTGTTCGATCCCAGTGAATCGGCAGAACTCAGAGCAGGCAATGCAGATGCAGCCGGATTCCCTGCACGATCCTGAATCATGCCGCTGCCGTAATAAAGGGAAGCGGTTGACGCATAGTTTAAGTCATCTGTATTATGACCGGCAGCGACCGTATAGGTAAAAGACAGTCTGTCGGTTCCGCTGCCGCCTGTATAAACAGCATTGCCGCCTGTATTGAGAAGCAGATAAGGACTGCCGTCAGCAAAAACCTTATCGTTATAAACAATATCCACGTTAATGACACTCCCTTCTTTGTATATGCTGTCTGAAGAGGAAGATGTCACATATGACACCTGCGGGGCAGTGTTATCAACTTCAATGGTAAAAGAAGCGGAGGGTATTGAGGCGTTTCCGGCCCGGTCAGTCTGAACCGCAGTGAGTCTGTAATCTCCTTCTGATAAGGAAATTGGCAAGGTAAAGGTTCCGCCGGATGATACGGTGCACGGATCATGTGATATTTCCACACCGTAATTGTAAAACTGTACGGTGGCATAGGGATCGCCGCCGGTTCCGTTGAATGTCAAATTATTGGATGTTGTTTTTCCGTCTCCTGTATCTATGCCGGTATCAGGGGTCATGGAAATATTGGTATTTATCAGTTGTGCAGGATTTTGGGTATCCACTGTCCAAGTGACGGATGTGGGTGTTACCTGCCAGTCGCCGTCGGCTTCCTGGGCAAGTACGTCTATGGTATATGTTCCGTCTGCAAGACTGGTCAGGGAAATCGGATCGGAGGTCTGATAAATGCTTTCGTATTCTCCACCGTTGATCCGGTATCTGTAATTGATGACGTATGATTCATCGCTGACGGTGAGTTCTGCGGATGTCTGGTTGGTGTATTGAGTGGGTTGTCCGCTGATTTTGGCGGTAGGCTTTTCAGGGGTGGCGATGGTGAAGAGTCCCATAGTGACAAAATTGTCATTATCCATGGAACGAATAGTGATGACACAATTTGCAGAGGGGGCACCGTCAACCTTCCAAGTGTAATACCCAAAGTTATTAACAGGTGGGTTGCCTATATTTTCTTCAAAAACATTATAATCACCCGTTCGGGACAGATTAATAGACACAAATTGACCTAAATTACACGTATCCCATTTAATATTCACATTCTCTCCGATAACCCACCTTGTACCAGGACTAGGGGTCGAAATTACCCAATAACCAAATGATCCAATCTGTCCAGAACGAACGGCGATCACATAATTATCAGACGATTTAATAGAGGATAACCCATTGCCTCCGTAGCTGAAATTCAGTATCCACGCGTTGCTGGTATTGAGCGCGCTGGTAGTGGATGACCAATAATTGGACGACTTTGCGTTTGGAAAAAAAAGATTATCAACAGAGGGATTTATGTGAACATAATCTACAATAGAAGCCAATTCTTTTATGTTGGGCAACCGCCAGTCTTCATATCCGGCAAAATTCAGGCTTTCGCAGTAGTTCATTGCGTTTTTCCATTTCAGGCCTACTGAGGTTGACTGTTGCTGCCACATACACCCTGTAGCTTGGTCTGTGACTGTTCCATCGCCGTTAATGATCAAATGATCAACTGATTGAGGCTGCCCGGAACGAACAGCGCGCACATAATACCAAGTCGACGACTTATTTGTGTAACTATCATTGCCGTAGTCGAAATTTACGTCCCACGCGTAATCAGTACTATACATGCTGGTAGTAGACGACCAGTAACTATACGAAAATGTATTTGGAAAATATATATTATCAATTGAAGGATTTAATCGATCATATTTAACAATTGATAGAAGTTCTTCAATTGTTGGCATGCGCCAGTCTGAATAACCACCAAAAGCATCTGCATATAATTGGCTTATGAATACACTTTGGGTATCAGACCATTTGTACCTCTTATCCATATCATGTATTGTGTTGTCATTGGTTTTTTTCCCAAATCAAACCAGTAACATCATCGCGGGTCATGATCCAATCATTGTCGAGGTCAACACCTTCTTTCCATTCCACTCCAATTGCTTTTAATCTGGTATAGACAACAGGTTTGCTGTCACCTTTAATAAGCAAATTATCAAATGCTCCTGACTGACCGGATCGAACGGCGCGTACATAACAGCTACTTGACTTATTGCTGATGAAAACATTACTGCCACTGAAGAAATCTACATAACGAGCGTAATCAGTACGATATGCGTCGGTAATAGACGACCAGTAGTAGGACGAAACAGTGTTTGGGAAAAAATTTACATCAATAGATGGATCATCCAATCCATCATTAACAATCCACAGAAGTTCCTCAATCGAAGGTATGCGCCAGTCTGAATAACCTCCGTAATTGGCGGCATTGAGATTATTGATAAATTGTTTTGTGTCGAATGTCGTTATGCCATTGCCATGCGTACCGGCATAACCGCCGTTTGTGGCCGGGTTAGTGTCATACCATGTGTAAGTGTTATCTGCATCATGATGGTTGGTGTAATCTTTTATTGCATTTTTATTCTGCTTCATTTCCCAGACCAAACCCGTAGAATCATCGCGGGTCATGATCCACGCACTATCAGGGTCAACGCCTTTCACCCATTCCACGCCATTTGCCTTCAGCTTTGTGTAAGTGTGCCTTGCCTTGATGGCGTAATTGCCATCCTGCCCGTAAAAATCTTCCCCTTCTTTTGGACAGGGAATTTCAGCAGTATTGTTGTAACATTTGGTCTGACCTGTATCCGGCACCGGAGCAGCAAGGGCCGGAAAGGAGCTTAAGAAAAAAATCATGTGCAGAAAAATGCACAGCACCCTGACCGGAACCGGCGCAGGGCAGCCCTTTTCAACTTTTTGTGATGTTTTCATAATTTTCTCCTTTTTGTAAAAAATTGTTATACTTTCAACGGTCATAATTTTGCTCGTTCCCACGCTCCGCGTGGGAATGCCTTTGGGACGCTCTGCGTCCCGTAACCATCGGACGCGGAGCGTCCGGTGCAGCATTCCCACGCGGAGCGTGGGAACGAGGGAAAAAACAAAAAAGCCGGGCTGCCCCATATTCAGGCAGCCCGGCTTTCCTTCCAATCAGATACGTCAGTCCGTTTCGGACCCGCGGCTTTCCGTCCCCGTCTCTCGGCGGGTTTGGTTTTTGCTGATTTTATTATAAATATTTCATGGTGTTATTTAGAAAATTATTCCCATAATCTGTATATTGTCAACCGCTTACGGTGTTACCGGATTCATAACCGAATCCGGTAAAATCTGCAAGAAAAATGTTGAATCAGGATGGTCAGGACAGGGAAGGATATACAGGATTATCCTGAATATCCTTTTATATCCCGCATATCCTGATTCACATCCCCCACACCCGAATCTTCCGTCCCTCATATTCCTCTTCTCTCTGAAAAATCTTCTCCTCCCAGCTTTTTTCTCCCCTATCGAAGATCACCAGATGACCTTCCTCCGCCCCGCATTTATCCATATATTCGTCTGTCTGGGGCAGTCCCTCTTCCAAAGTTGTTTTCATTGACCTGTACAGTATTTTCAGTTCGATAACAATGCGCTGCGTTTTCTCTCCGTATTTCCAAAGCACCAGCAGATCCGTGCGTTTCCGTCCCAGACCGTATTCCCTTTCCACCCGTCCGCCGGAATTGACGATTCTCTGCAGGAAAGCCTGGAGCAGCAGTTGCGGCCCGGCTTCCTTGTACTGAAATCTTTCCACCCAGTGTTCGGAATGCTCCCGGAAGAACTGCTGAAAGGCCGTGAGGAGTTTTTTCATATCCAGTCTTCCGTCTTCCCCGACATACCACTGTGTTTCATGGGGAATCATATCCTGAACCGTGCCGGTGAGCATTCTCGGAATAATTTCCCTGTAAATGGGATTACTGACCCTCACCTGCGGTTTTCTGCGGATCAGTCCCAGATCGCAGACATACTGCATGTCATCCTCCGGCACATGTGCGGGAACCCCGTCTCCCGACAGCATGGGGGCGATGACCCGGCGCACCCTGTCCTCTTTCAGTTTGTCGGCCAGTTGGTCCAGGTGGGTTTCCCGGCGCAGGATCAGATTTTCTTTGGCC
>JAABRU010000012.1 GCA_011390755.1 Desulfobacteraceae bacterium
ACAGCCGCACGACGGATCTCCGGGTGGGGGTGTCCGAATCCGGGAACCGGATCATTATATATGACGGTGAAACAGATGAACCCATCCCGCCGGATCATGAACGGGCCCGGCAGGAAAAAATGCGCGCTGACAATGCGGAGGAAGAACTCCTCCGTCTGAAAGAAAAACTGAAATCACTTGGAATTCAGGCAGATGAACTGAAATAATATGACTAATCTGCCGCCCCTGCGGAGAATATTCGGTATAAATATTTCCGAAATTCCGGCAGAGCAGAACCTGTAGCATAATGAAGGAGGCCGATATGGAAGCAGTCCTGAGCAGGGAATTGCAGGATACAGATTCCGAAGGGTACGGCCCGGAAAAAGATCCCTTTTTCTACGGTGAGCGCATCCTTGTCGGATATGATGAGGCCGGGGATGTGACATACCGCTGTGTCCCCCTGAGTCCGGATGATTTTCTGGATCCGCAGGAAGGAGATTATTATATGCAGGGAAGTCTGCACCATGAAACGGTAGACGATCTGGTAAGTATTTTCCGCCATCATCTGGAAGGCAGGGAAAATATAAAGGTTTACAGCGATCTGAAAATCATATGGAATCCCGGAGGGAAAAACCCTGCCCCGGATATCAGCGTGGTTGCGGATGTGAGGAACCCGGAAAATCACCGCAATGTTTTTGATACTGCCGAAGAGGAGACCGGCCCCTTTTTTGTCCTGGAAGTGGTTTCCCCCCGGTACCGGGAACAGGATGTTGAAAAGAAGCCCGAAATATACCGGAAGGCCGGGGTCTCCGAATATATCATAGTGGATCCGGGAACAAAGAGTCCGGAAAGCACGGAACTTTCCTATACGGTCCGGGGATACCGTCTCATCGGCAGCCGTTATGTGAAAACCGCTCCGGATGCACGGGGCAGGATATACAGCCGCACGACGGATCTCCGGGTGGGGGTGTCCGAATCCGGGAACCGGATCATTATATATGACGGTGAAACAGATGAACCCATCCCGCCGGATCATGAACGGGCCCGGCAGGAAAAAATGCGCGCCGAACAGGAAAAAATGCGTGCCGAACAGGAAAAAATGCGCGCCGAGCAGGAAAAAATGCGTGCCGAGCAGGAAAAAATGCGCGCCGACAATGCAGAGGAAGAACTCCGCCGTCTGAAAGAAAAACTGAAATCATACCAATCCCAATGAATAAACTGTTCAATTATCGGCAAATCCTGCGGCAGATAATCCATGCAGAACTTCCGGAAGGGGTATCAGAGAAAAATGCACGGGATATAACAGAAAACTGCCATCCCCTGCGGTTTGAATCATTCGGGTTTGAAAAAAAGAATAAAGAAAGCGCGGACAGAAAACCCGCGCTTTCTGTTTTTGCATATTTTTTGTTTTGCCGGGTTACGCCTGGTTATTGCGCTTGCTGAAATACGCTAACCCGGCCTACTATACGACTGCTGATTATCTCACTCTTCCTTCCCGCCAGGCTTTGATCAGATCGTCATAGTTGACGGTCTCGCCTTTGGGTTTTTCATTGGGAAGTTTGGGTTTGGGGGAACCGGGCTGGGACAGCCAGTAGGATTCCTCTTTTTCCGGGTTCAGTTTGGGGCCGCATTCGCCCTGGATACCGGCTCTTTCCAGCCGCGACATTACTTTGTCCTGCTCGGCCGCCAGATTGTCCATTGCGGTTTCCACGGTCACTTCGCCGGAAACGGCCTCACCGATATTCTGCCACCAGAGCTGCGCCAGTTTCGGGTAATCCGGTACATTGGTTCCGGTGGGTGTCCAGGCCACGCGGGCCGGGCTGCGGTAAAATTCCACCAGACCGCCCAGTTTCGGCGCGCGGTCTGTGAAGGACTGATGGCGGATATCGGAGTCGCGGATGGGGGTCAGTCCCACATGGGCTTTTTTCAGAGAGACGGTTTTGGACACAGTGAACTGGGCGAAAAGCCAGGCTGCCTTGCGGCGGTCCACGGGGGTGCTTTTGAGCAGGGTCCAGGAACCGCAGTCCTGGTATCCCAGTTTCTGTCCTTCTTCCCAGTAGGGGCCGTGGGGAGAGGGGGCCATGCGCCATTTGGGGGTTCCGTCCTCATTCACCGTGGGGCCGGGTTCCACCATTGTTGCCGTAAAGGCCGTGTACCAGAAAATCTGCTGGGCCACATTTCCTTTGGCCAGGAAAGGCAGATACTGATAGAAATCCATGCCCAGCGCGCCCGGAGGTGCGTATTTCCGCAGCCAGTCCATATATTTCCGTAAAGCATATTTGGCAGCCGGGCTGTTGGTTGCGCCCCCGCGGCTGACACTTGCGCCCACCGGACGGCAGCCTTCCACACGGATACCCCATTCATCCACAGGTTTTCCGTTGGGAATGCCCTTGTCACCCGCACCGGCCATGGACAGCCAGGCATCGGTAAAACGCCAGCCCAGATCCGGGGCTTTCTTGCCGTAGTCATTATGACCGTACACGGCCTTTCCGTCAATTTCCTTTACATGCTCGGAAAAGAATTCGGCAATATCCTCATACGCGGACCAGTTGACCGGAACGCCCAGTTCATATCCGTAGATTTCTTTGAATTTCTTTTTGAAATCATCCCGGCTGAACCAGTCATAGCGGAACCAGTAGAGATTGGCAAACTGCTGGTCGGGCAGTTGGTAAAGTTTGCCGTCCGGCCCTGTGGTAAAGGATTTCCCCATGAAATCTTCCACATCCAGGGTGGGCAGGGTGGCATCCTTTCCTTCCCCGGCCATCCAGTCGGTCAGATTGACCACATGACCGTAACGGTAATGGGTTCCGATGAGGTCGGAATCATTCACATACGCGTCAAAGATGTTTTCTCCGGACTGCATCTGGGTCTGCAACTTTTCAATGACATCCCCTTCCTGGATCAGGTCATGGGTGACTTTGATGCCGGTGATTTCCTCAAATGCCTTGGTCAGGGTTTTGGATTCATACTCATGGGTGGGGATGGTTTCGGAAACCACTTTGATTTCCATCCCTTTGAAGGGTTCGGCTGCCCTGATGAACCATTCCATTTCTTTGAGCTGATCCTCTTTGCTCAGGGTCGAGGGCTGAAATTCGCTGTCAATCCATTTCTTTGCCGCCTCAATATCCGCACCTGCAATGCCTGCGGAAAAAAGCAGCACCAGAGCCGCTGCCATAGCCGGGAGCAGGCTCCCCTTTCTCTGCAACAATCCTTTCATTTACACTCCTCCTCCGGGCCTTCGGTTATATGATTTTCCGGTTTCCCGGACTGCCGCCCGGTGTGAAGGCCGTGAACACCGGCAGCAGTTTTCAATGAACAATTCCTGCTTCTGCGGAATGCTCAGTTTTAACGATATTCAGTAATCCGGCCTGTACGGTATCCAATAAGAAATCTCTTAAAAAAGTACTTGCTTCCAGTATTTCTATACCGATCAGTTCTCCTCTGTCATTGAGTTCTGCTGTAACATTCGGACTTATTTCCACGCTGCCTGCTTCCTCCTCATCGGAAATCAGCAGATGGATAATATCACTTTTATCAAAATATATCATTTTATTTTTATTCATGTAAAAATTTCCCGGATTTTATGCGGTATTCTTATATCCCCTTATTTCTGCCCGGTATCGCAGATATTCTGTCCGGCTTACTGATATTTTATCCAATTTCCGGTATCCCTGCTGACTGTTTTCTGAAAATCATGCTCCATATTCAGGTGATATGTCAATAGCGCAAGATTATTATCCCCATTTCATTACCGTCAGCATCCATACAATGGCAATGCCGAAAGCAACCCAGATGCTAATATTTGTCAGTCCGATCCAGAGGAGATGGATATACGCACTGCCCAGCAGTCCGATGAAGAGACGGTCGCCTCTTGTGGTTTTGATGGGCAGAAAGCCCCGTCTTTCCACACAGGGAGACCTAATCTGCCAGATGGTCATTCCTGTAAGAATCAGGACAATTACAATAAAAAATGTCGCCGTGGGAAGGGTCCATGCCATCCATTCAAGTTTCATATCTGCTTTTCCTCATTCATAATCAGTAGATCGAAAAGTTTTCCCCGGATACGGTTTTACGGCTGTCCCGGAGTGCAGAAATTGTATTTTTGCACGGCAGCATCTTCCGGTTGACCCATGCAAAAATACAATTTTTGCACTCCTCCGGAAACTTTTCGATCTACTGATATTCATAATTTATAATTCACAATTCCCTAAACCCTGCCCAACGCAAATCCTTTGGCCAGATGGTTTCTTACAAACCAGATCACCAGTGCACCGGGAACAATGGTCAGAATTCCGGCTGCGGCCAGCAGTCCCCAGTCCAGTCCGGATGCGCTCACGGTCCGGGTCATGGTGGCGGCAATGGGTTTGGCATTGGTGGTGGTCAGGGTACGGGCCAGCAGCAGTTCCACCCAGGAGAACATGAAACAGAAAAAGGCTGTCACCCCGATTCCGGCCCGGATCAGGGGCACCAGAATGGTCATGAAAAAACGGGGAAAACTGTATCCGTCAATAAATGCGGTTTCATCAATCTCCTTTGGGATGCCGGACATGAAACCTTCCAGAATCCATACGGCCAGGGGCACATTGAAAAGACAGTGGGCCAGGGCCACGGCAATGTGCGTATCAATAAGATTGAAGGTGGAATATAACTGGAAAAAGGGCAGCAGGAAAACCGCGGGCGGAGCCATGCGGTTGGTGAGCAGCCAGAAAAACACATGCTTGTCCCCGATAAAACGGTAGCGGGAAAAGGCATAGGCCGCAGGCAAAGCGGTTATCAGGGAAATCAGGGTATTAATGCTGACATAGATAATGGAATTCACATAACCGGAATACCAGGAGGGGTCGGTGAATATTTTAATATAATTTTCCAATGTCGGATGTTTGGGATAAAAGGAAAATGCCCCCAGAATATCCGCATTGGTACGGAGGGACATGTTGAGCATCCAGTAGATGGGCAGCAGCAGCAGAATAAAATAAAAAATCAGACCGGCATATTTTAACCTGAATTTCATTGTTTATCTCCTGTTCCGACATTCTGAAGTGCCTGATAAAAGAGCCAACTGAAAAGCAGAATGATAAGAAAATAGATGAGAGAAAACGCCGCGGCCGGGCCGAGATCAAACTGGCCTACCGCCATTTTTACAAGATAGATGGACAGAAAGGTGGTGGTATTTCCAGGACCGCCGCCGGTGAGCACAAAGGGTTCCGCGTAAATCAGAAAACTGTCCATAAAACGCAGCAGCACCGCAATGGTCAGCACCCCCCGCATTTTGGGCAGTTGGATATAGCGGAAAACCGACCAGGCCGAAGCCCCGTCAATTTTGGCGGCCTGGTAATAGGCTTCGGGAATGGCGCGGAGTCCCGCATAGGCCAGCAGTGCCACCAGGGGGGTCCAATGCCATACTTCCATAAACATGAGGGTAATCCATGCGTCCAGAGGACTGGAGGTATGGTCAAAGGCAATGCCGAGTTTGTTGATGGCCGCTCCGAAGAATCCGATATCCGGCCGGGTGAAGATAATCCAGATGGTTCCGATGACATTCCAGGGAATGAGCA
The DNA here is from genome assembly GCA_011390755.1 of Desulfobacteraceae bacterium. GTDB lineage: Bacteria > Desulfobacterota > Desulfobacteria > Desulfobacterales > Desulfococcaceae > JAABRU01. The sequence goes on from JAABRU010000012.1 coordinate 5,535, forward strand.
GGGGCAGGGCCAGTGTCACCAGGGTCAGGGAGGCCGTCCATCCCTTCCCGGGCATCATCAGGGCAATGGCGATACCCAGGGGGATTTCGATGAGCAGTACCAGGAATGAAAATAGAAACTGCCGCCAGAGAGCGTCGTGCAGTCTTTTGTCTGCCAGAACCTCACGGAACCATTCCGTACCCACAAAAACCCGCTGACCGGGCCCGAAAATATCCTGCACAGAATAATTCACCACAGTCATCAGCGGTATGATGGCACTGAAGGCCACAATCAGAAAAACCGGCAGAATCAGAAACCAGGCTTTGTTGTCTTCCCATTTGTCCATATGAATAACTCCCTAAGATTAAGCCGAACAGATGAAACATGCAGTTGTTTTCAGTCCGCCTGAACGCCGGATCCTGCTGCACCCGCATATTTTTTACCGGCAATTTTTATTAATAATCTCAATGCATCATTGACAGATTCATTATCATTAAATACTTCTGCCACATCAGGGGCCAGCAAAATCAGGTTTGTTCCTTCTTTGTATTTTGATACATATTTCCCTTTTACACCGCCTTTCAGTCGGGATAAATCATACTCCGGGCGAAGTTCGTCATCCATTTCCTTATAAGTATTGTTGCTCATACTGCTTCCTTTCTTTTCGTGTCAATTGTCTGGCACTGATAATTCTTATTCTGTCATTTTTCTCTGCATGGGAAACAAAAAGCAATTTGCCAAGCGATGACAGGCCGATGATTATGTATCTTTCTTCATTATAAGAATGGTCCGGATCATTGTAAGTCATTGACAATGGATCGGAAAACACTGTTGCAGCTTCATCAAAAGATACTCCGTGTTTTTCCATATTCTTTTCCGCTTTATCCGGATTCCACTCAAATTTCAGTGGCATATGTCATAAATCCCCCGTTAAAATTAAGATAGGCGGTGTTATCTTATAAAACTGTAATGTAACATAGCTTTTGAGAAAGGAGTGCGGAAATTATTTTCCGCCCACGCTCCGAAGGAGCGTGGGCGGAAGACCGCTCCGCCTACTTTCGCACTCCGGGTTTCTCTGAATAAAATACTGAATATAATCAGCATGAAACAATTTTCTCAAAGGGTATGTTACATTACATTATAAAACGGAATCTTTCCTTTATGTTATCAGCCTTCCGTCCGCAAAAATCCGTATTTTGTCCCTCGGAAAAAACAGACTGCATTCCCCCGCTGGTATGAACTCTCCTTCCGGAACCCTGGCGCGCAATGTTTTTTCTCCCAGCATAACGGTAACAATCCGGCAGTTTCCCTGGTCTTCCACATCAGTGACTTTTGCAGCTATACCGCCGGATTCCCCGGCATCTTTCACCTGAAGATACATGGGGCGGATGCCCAGTTCCAGTTTTTTTCCTTCGGCTTTCCGTGCCAGTTCTGCGCATTTGTCGTCCAATAAAATGCCGGAACCGTTTACCACGGCCTGATTTCCCTCTGCCGTAATGGGCATGAGATTCATTCCCGGACTGCCGATAAAATAACCGACAAAGGTGTGGGCCGGTTCCTCAAACAGTTCCTGGGGCGTACCAATCTGCACCAGTTCCCCTTCATACATGACCATCACCTGATCGGCAAAGGTCATGGCCTCCACCTGGTCATGGGTGACATAAATCAGGGTCAGGTGAAAACGGTCATGAATTTCCTTGAGTTTACGGCGAAGCTGCCATTTGAGATGGGGATCAATCACGGTCAGGGGTTCGTCAAACAGAATGGCCGCCACATCACTGCGGACCAGCCCCCGGCCCAGGGAAATTTTCTGCTTGGCATCCGCGGCCAGTCCGCTGGCTTTCTTTTTCAGAAAGGGGGTCAGTTCCAGCATATCCGCAATTTCCCGCACTCTTTTGTCCACTTCGGACGCAGCCACTTTGCGGTTGCGAAGGGGGAATGCCAGATTATCATACACCGTCATGGTATCATAGAGAACGGGGAACTGGAAAACCTGCGCTATATTGCGTTTTTCCGGGGGAAGTTCCGTTACATCCTTTCCGTCAAACAGAATCCTGCCCTGGCTGGGACGGAGCAGACCGGAGATGATATTGAGCAGGGTGGTTTTTCCGCAGCCGGAAGGCCCCAGCAGGGCATAGGCCCCGCCGTCATCCCAGATATTATGGATGCGTTTGAGTGCGTAATCTTCATCCCCTTTGGGATTGGGGATATAACTGTGGGCGATTTCATTGAGTTCGATACGGGCCATTGCTGATGTCCTTGTGTTATGCAGCCTGCCGGATTTTTTCGGATTCGACCTGAAGCAGACTCTGTGAATTACTTTCCTTGAGAAATTTTACCAGTGCCTGTGTATCCGTAACATAAATGATTCATATATTCAATTCAGATTTATCAGGAATATGTGCCGATGTATTCCGCTCTTTCAAATCCTGTTATAAGAAGCTGTTGTAAAAATATTCTCTTATTATAATTTTGCCAGGATATTTCGTTTTATCCCGGTATGAAACGTGGTAAAAACAGATTTTTATGAGATAATACCAGGTAATTGTCTGCTGTAACATATTCTGTAAGGAACTTTTCTCATAAACATCTCTGAAACCTCATCTTTAATAAGATATGGTTAAATTATGCTCCGGGAATATTACGGGAGGATATTTTTAAAACAGCTTCTAAACTCCTTTCTTAAAAAATTTGTGAGTAAAACAATTAACAATTGGGTTAACACCAAAATAACCGGAGTATCTTTTTGCGTCCGGTTCATTTTGGGGTTGGTATGTTCTTTTGACTGCGGTGGGCAAAGAAAAGATTTTGCCCGCTTTATCTGTTATCTGCTGAAAATACTTGATTCCGGCATAAGCCGGAATGTCGGGCGGGAATCGTAGAGACAAGGCATACCCTCATACCCTGTCTCTACAGTTCGGAACAGGATGTTATCAAATTCACATTCCTAAGTAACATCCGATTCTCTGTTGTTCATTACTTTGTCAGTTTTTCCATGACTTCCAGAGCTTTGTCATTCGGATTATCCAGGCAGTGATCAATAAACTTGTCGGTAGCCTCGGCGAGTTTCATCTCGTCAAATTTGGGGGTGCCTTTTTTCCCCAAAATAAAAGCGTGAATAAAACCGATGAACAGATCGCGTTCATTGCCGGACGAGCGCATGACATCTTTGCACATATAACTGCTCAGATCTTTCTGCCCCTCCTCCTGTCCCATAGCAATGCCCGAAAACGCTATACCGGAGAAAACCATGATCACAATCCATGTAACAAGACGTTTTGAAACCTGCATAAAACCTCCCTTTTTACTGTTCTGTTTTTGATTTGTAACAAATATGACTTACCATCTGACTCTTCCGGACATGCAGTCATCATATGCCTGACGCCGTATATGATCGCGGTTGGTCGCCCGCTTGACTCCTCCGACTGCTCCGCCCAGAACGGCCCCCCGTTTGGCACCCTTTTTACCGCCGACAACCGCTCCGAAAAGCGCACCGCCTACTGCTCCTCTGGCTGTGCCTCCGATTAAACTGCCGCTGTATCGTTCGGCATAGTTCCGGGCATAGGCATCACAATCCGCCGGGGACGGCCTGCGGTGATTACGGGATTGAGCCGGAACTGCCAGGATTGTAAAAAAAACAGCCATGACAACCGTCAGTACGATCATCGGGTGAATACGTTTTCTGCTGCTCATTTCTGACCTCCCATGAAAAATAGATTTTGGAACTGCAATGTATTATCCCCTATGGTGTGCATCACCTCCATTCCTGTTTATGAACAAATAATCAATTAAGGGACTCGGAACTTACCAATTTCAGTTCACTTTCTGCCACATCTGTGATGTTAAGATTCATGAATTTATCTCTTTCATGATATCTTCCGCAGGTCTTGCAGAAACGGTGCCTGCATCATATGCATCAATTCTCCTTTCCACTTCCTGCGCCCATGCCTCATCAACCCTTTGTCTTTGGGAAATATCAAAACTCGCCATCAGACTGTCAATGACAGCGATTTTTTCAAAAGGGGAAAGTTTCAGTGCCTCATTCAATATTGTCTGAACCTGCATATCAATGTCTTTGACTTAAGCAGAATATTCCCCTCCCCCGGTGGGAGAGGTCAGGGGAGGGGGAAGCAACGGACTGTAATTAAAGACCTTTTCACCCTCCCCCTGCCCCTCCCTCAAGGGAGGGGAGTCTTAAGTCAATGACATTGACCTGCATATGTCACCTCATGTTTTGTATTTTCTGCTTTTAATGACAAATTGGCATCACCTTCCAAAAACCAAATAAGCGTATGTGTATCCGGGTGTGTCCCACCTTTTACACACAGGTACAACATTTGGAGTTTTATTATGACCAGATCCACTATAGATTGTGTCAATGTGTAAAAGGTGGGACACACCCCGTTTTTTTGCGTCCGGTTCATTTTTGGGTTGGCATGTTCTTTTGACTGCGGTGGGCAAAGAAAAAATTTTGCCCGCCTTATCTGCTCCCTGCTGAATTGCAATAGACAATTCAGATACCGATTTCGGTATAAAATCAATATTCATAATTTTTCTTATCACCAGTTAACAATAAGGTAAGCGGCGGGCTTATCCTCCGACCGCTCCACCGCCTGGTCAGGTTTTTTATTTCAACAGTTTCTGGAATTTTTCTGTCGTAAGATGTGCCTGTTTAAGGATATGTGAGAGAGTGGAACGCTTAACCGGCACATGAGCAGGCACAGTAATTTTCAGAACTTCCATGTCAGTATGTTTTTGTAAACGGATATGACTGCCTTTCTGACGCACAACCACCCATCCGTCTCTTTGCAATGCTTTAATAATTTTATCATACCCCGGACTTGGTATTCTGCTCATACGGCAATTTCCAATATCTCATTATTGTCTGCATAAAATATGTCATCTTCCACAGGCTCCAGATAAAGTTCGATAGCCTCTCTGATATTGGACAAAGCTTCTTCTTTGGTGTCGCCTTCACTGATACATCCGGGCAGACTTGGCACATATACGGTATAGCCGCCTTCTTCACTCGGTTCAAAGACTATCTTCAGTTTCATAATACCTCCATTTTTTTGCGTCCGGTTCATTTTTGGGCTGGTATGTTCTTTTGACTGCGGTAGGCAAAGAAAAGATTTTGCCCGCCCTGGCTGCTGCCTTAAGGTCGGAGGAGTGTCAAACTTACAGCCTGACATGCTGAAATTATTTAGAAAAAGACGTGCTAAACTGTAAGTTCAGCACTCCATATTTTTCTTAAGGCAGCAGCACTGCCCTCTCCCCGCCCGGGGAGAGGGGGAAATTCAGGAAGTTTTCGATCGGCTGGCTTTGGCAAATATACAGACGGGTCTTTTTATTTCAGCGGATTTTTCAGCACAATGGTTTCTTCCCTTCCCGGACCCACGGAAATTATCTGAACGGAAACACCTGTCAGTTCTTCAATGCGTTTCAGATAATTGCGGGTATTTTCGGGCAGGTCTTCAAATGTACGGATGCCGGAGATGTCTTCGGACCATCCGGGCAGGCTTTCATACACCGGTTCGCATTTGCCCAGCACATTCAGATTGGCCGGGAAATGCCGGAGGGTTTCATCTCCGTACTGATAGGCCGTGCAGATTTTCAGTTCATCCAGACCGCCCAGCACATCCAGTTTGGTGACAACCAGGCCGGTCAGTCCGTTCAGACGCACCGCATTTTCCAGAATCACGGTATCCAGCCAGCCGCAGCGGCGTTTTCTGCCGGTGGTGGCCCCGAATTCTGCCCCTTTTTTCTGAATGCTGTCACCCACATCATCAAAGAGTTCTGTGGGAAAAGGCCCGGCCCCCACTCTGGTGGTATATGCCTTGACAATACCGTAAACATCGGAAATTTTGCCGGGTCCGATGCCCGCACCGCAGCAGGCATTTCCGGAAACCGTATTGGAAGAAGTGACAAAAGGATAGGTTCCGTGGTCAATGTCCAGATGGGTTCCCTGCGCGCCTTCAAACAATAGTTGTTTGCCGGATGTGAGAATCTCATCCATTACAACGGATATATTGCATACATGGGGGGCCAGGCGTTCGGCATATTTTGCATATTCCGATATGACGGCTTCGGGATCTGCGGTTTCCGCATTCAGAAAATGTTCCAGGTAGAAATTTTTTTCTTTCATAATGACTTCCACCTTTTCCCGAAATATTTCGGGGTCCAGCAAATCCACAAAACGGATGCCCCGGCGGGTGGCCTTGTCTTCATAGGCCGGACCGATACCCCTGCCGGTGGTGCCGATTTTTTTATCGCCTTTCATAAGTTCCCGCGCATGATCCACCAGTTTGTGATAGGGCATGATAAGCTGGGCTCTTTCGCTGATTTTCAGGTTATCCGCATCCACTTTTATGCCTTTGCCCACCAGATAGTCTATTTCTTCTGTCAGCACAGCGGGATCCACCACAAGCCCGTTGCCGATCATGCACAGTTTCCCCTGCAGGATTCCCGAAGGGACAAGATGACTGATAATCTGTTCCCCCCTGACCACCATTGTATGACCGGCATTGTTTCCGCCCTGAAAACGGACAACCGCATCCGCGTCTGCCGCGAGCATATCCACAATTTTCCCTTTGCCTTCATCTCCCCACTGGGTTCCGACGATTACAATATTTGCCACATCTTTCTCCTTTATATAAATACATTGTATCTGTCCTTGCGGAATACTATTTCAAAAGATTCACTTAAAATTCCAGGTCGGCTTAGCGAAGCCTAACCCGGCATCAGGATGCTTTTCCCGAAATAAATACACAATTTTAAATGAAACAGTGCATTATAGTATTCCAATTTAGGTTTTCCCGGGCACGAAATTTGCTTTAACTGTCAACCGCAACCGTCCGGCGGACAGATTATAAGATACTGTGCCCGCTTTTGGAAAAACCAAAATTGGATCAGTATATTGCAAAAGATTCATTTAGCATAAGGAAAGAAATTTCACAAGAATAAGGTATTCTTCCGAACTGAATTCCCGTATCCCCCGGCTTTCATCTTCAGCTAATCGGGTATCAGCGCCGGTAAAAACGTATAATCTCCTTTAATTCGGAACCGAAAGAAAGTTTGAATTTCCCGTATCCTTCAATTTTATTATCATTTCCCTTTTGCGAATCTTCACTGAAATTCATATTGCGGACCCCCCACATATTATAAGTCCGGTATCCCAGAGCCTGATAATGGGACATCAGCTCCCACTGTATGAGATTATTGGGTTTCAATGACAGACTTTCGGGGTCGGAGGAACCGTAGACAAAATTTATATAGGGAAAAAATTTCCAGATAAAAGCATAGGCCAGGGGCCGGTCTCCGGAAAAGGCCACCCATAAATCCGCCAGATCTTTTTCTGTGAGCAGTAAAAACCGCCGCCGGATTTCTGCATAACTCATATACGCGGTGTTCAGATGCTCCCGAAGGCTTTTATAAAAGAAATAAAAGCCTTCCAGATATGCTTCTTCATTGGCAATACGGGCTGTCACCTCTTTTTTCCGGGCATAGCGCACCACATTGCGGCATTTCTGGTGAAGACCTGCCCATAAGGCATCTTTGCCCGCCGACAGATCCAGCAGCACTGTATGATCGTACTGTTTTGTACACTGCCATGCTGCTGCATTTTCAAAAATACTGCTTTGCATGGAAAAGCAGGGGTAGAAAAAAAAAGGAGCATCCGCCAGATGTTTTTCATAAAAATATGCAGCCAGCTTATTTTTAATCGCATCGGCATCTTTCTTTATTTCATAAGTGTCAGTCATCAGGGGCCAGCCCCCGCTTTTGCTGCCGACTTCGATCATGCCTTTATGATAGCCGCTCCTGTTCACTGTGGCGGCAATGAGGGCCACCGGCAGCTCCCCGTCGCAGCACATGGCACCGGCAAATCCGTGCCCGTCCGCCTTTTGTATGTCAAAATAGCGGGAGGAATGAAAAATATTTGCATTTCCGGAATGTTCCAGAATATATTCCCAGTCTTTTCTTTTTATTTCCGTTGTAAAATGTATTCCCATACTGTTCTGATTTCCGTCTTTTGTTTATGTAATTTTCAGAAAATATTTCTGAGAAGGCGGTACCCTGCAAAGATGGCGGGTCAAATCCCCTGATTTCCTTCTGCAGGGGCCTGCTGCATACACGCCGGAGCCTCGCCGGGCGTATGCAGTACACCCCTGCAGTCAGATACTGAATGCATCAGCCTTTTTGACCCGCTATCCAAAATATTTTTCCGGAACTCTGTATTTGCTTGATATTCCGCATACAGTCTGCTAAATTAACAGGTTTCGTTAAGACAACTGTGAAAGAAGGGGTAACACTTTTCAGAAAAAAATGGAAGAGAAGTCAGAAAAAAATATTGTAATAACGGATTCCGGTTTCGGGGGGCTGAGTGTGCTGGCCGCTGTGTATGAAAATCTGCGGCATGAAAAATTCCCCCTGCATCTTTCATTTGCGGAAGCCCTGCCCAAAAACTGCCCCGGTTATCCCTGGCAGGGTTACAGCCTTATGCCGGACAGAAAAACCAAAGTAAAGGTATTTCATAATTTCCTGACAGGTCTGGAAAAACATTTCCGCCCCGACCGCATTGCCTTAGTCTGCAATACTCTTTCGGCCATTGTGCAGGAAACAGATTATTATGCCCGAAACAGGGAAAAAATCATCAATATTATTGATACGGGTCTGGAAGAATGCAGCAGACTGGAAATCGAAGACAGGGCCTGCATCATTATTCTGGGAACACAGACCACTGTTTCCAGTGATATTCACCGCCGCGGTCTGGCAGAAAAGGGAATCTTTCCCCATGACCGGATCCTTCCCATAGCCTTCGCTCCTGAAGACCACTATCCCCTGCGGATTGAAACAGAACCGGAGAGCGCGGGAACATGGGACATCAGCCAGAAGACGCTGGAAAAAGCCTTTCCGTTTATCCCGGATTCCGGTACTCCTGTATATGTGTATCTGGGCTGTACCCATTTCGGGTTTGTGCAGCATCACTATATCCGCATTTTGCAGAAAGCCGGATTCGGCAATGTGAAAATCATCAATCCCAATCAGGCCATGACAGAAAAACTGACAACAGAGATAAGGAAAATATATGCCGGACAAAACAGAGAAAGTTCCCTGGTCAGCAATGGGATCCGGACAGAAATATATTCACAGTTTCTGCTTTCTCCCGAACAGATTTCTTCCGGTGCGGCCCTGATCGCAGGGATTTCTCCGACTGTCTCCCGTAAACTGAAAGAATATATATTCAAAAACGATATTACAGAAAAGTGGGAAGAATAATATAATGAAAAGAAACGTGCTGATACTGTTTGCAGATCCGAGTTTCGAGATTTCCGAAAGGGAATGGGAACCGGATTATTTCAAAAAAATGCTGGGCAAAGAAGAGGTCAGGGTGCATGTCGCACTTTTCCGGGATGTGTATTTTTTTCTGGATTCCTCCGGAGACCGCCGTTTTTATGTAAACGGAAAGGAGCTGCCCATAGATGATTCCCTGGCTTTTGTATGGTTCCGCACCCGCGGAGAACGTTCGGACAAAATGTATGATATGATGCCCTTTATGAACGGTCTGGCCTATCTGCTGAAAAAGAAAGGCATTGCATTTTTTGATGAAGAACTGGGCGATATGGTTTCCATTAACAAATTTTCCGATAAAATCATTTTATCCGCCGAAGATTTTCAGCTGCCCAAAACCTTTCTGATGACCAGCTCTGAAACAGCAGATCGGGAAATGATTGTGCAGGAACTCGGTTTTCCCATGGTCTTAAAAGAAAAAGCATACGGCAGCCGGGGGGACGGTGTTTCTTTGCTGAAAAATCAGGCGGCTCTGGATGATTATTTTTCCACCGAAAAAAATTTTTTCATCCTGCAGGAATTTATCCCCAATGAAGTGGAATACCGTTATGTGATTTCCGATTACCGGTTGCGGCGGGTGGAACAGCGCTGGCATAATGAAAGTGAGGAATTCCGCAACAACAGCTGCCTGGGGGCCACAGAGGAAACCATTGATCTCAGTACCATAGAAGATTTTATCCGGCAGGAATCCCAAAGGGCCGCACGGGTATTCAAACGGGATTTATGCGGGCTGGATATTATCCGGCATGAGGGGAAATACTATTTTATCGAAATCAACCATACCCCCGGATTCGATAATCCGGATACGGCGGATCCCGCTTATTACAAAGTCAATGTCTTCAGTGTGAATGTGGTGCTGGAGGATATTATCGGGCATATCCGGGAACATGCGGAAAGGACAGGGCAGTAGATGAAATATCATCCCCTGCTGCCGGATACACTGCTGGGGGATCCGGAATTTTTCCGGAAAAAACTGCCGGAAATTCTGTTCCGCTCTGTCCGGCCGGAACAAAGCTGGCTGCCGCCGGATTCGCCCTCCCTCAATGCCTCTGCCGTGCTCTTTCTGCTGGGAATTCTGCCGGAAACAGAGGGGGATATCTGCCTGATTCTGAACAAAAGATCCCAGAAAGTCCGGCAGCCCGGGGATTTATGCTGTCCGGGCGGGGGAATTACGCCGTTTCTGGACAGATTTCTGGCTGCTCTGCTCCGACTGCCGGGACGGCATCTGCGCTCCTGGCCGTGCTGGTCTTTGCTGCAAAGGAAATGTCCCCCCGCTGCCCGCTGCCTGGCGCATTTTTTGGCCACCGGACTGCGGGAGGGATGGGAGGAAATGCATCTGCATCCCGCGGGGGTAAGTCTGCTGGGACCGCTTCTTCCGGAACATCTTGTCCTCTTCCGCCGGGCCATTTATCCCCTGGCGGTATGGGTTGACAGGCAGGAAATATTCAGGCCCAACCGGGAAGTGGAAAAAATACTCCGGCTTCCTTTGAGAGATCTGCTACAGCCCGTGCACTATGCCACCTTCCGCCTGGAATACCCCCCGCACATCAGCAATAAACTTCGGCGGGAGCAGCAGGATTTTCTCTGCTTTTTATTTGAGGACAGGGGCGAAACAGAAATGCTGTGGGGGGCCACCTTCCGTGTTGTTTTGAATTTCCTTCGCATTGTTTTTGATTTTCATCCGCCCGGTACACAGAAACTGCCCCTGATTCACGGAAGCATGAAGAAATCCTATCTTCGCGGGAGACCTAAAAAACAGGAAACCCTGTCACTCCGGTTTCCACCCGAATGACGGAAAACTTGAAATTCGGATTTTTTGCAGATTCCGTCTGATGCTCTGTCAGTCTGCAATCAATGCAGTCCGGCTGTTTTTCTGAGAATAAAAATCACCTCTTCCATACCGAGTTTTTCATCATTATTAATATCCGAATCCGGGAGGGTATCGGAAGCCAGTTCCGGGGGATTGGCGGAGGTCAGCACCTGCAGAAGAATCACTGCGTCTTTCAGGTCTGTATTTCTGTCTCCGTTTACATCGCATTTTGTGCAGGGCGTTCCGGCTGTCTGTTCTACGGTAAATTTCCAGGGTAAGGAATAGACCGTAGAATAAGAATCACAGTCAATAGATGCATAGATATTCACGATATATGTTCCCTGTTCTGTGAATCCCTCATATTCGATTTGATATTTTCCATTATTATCCGGTTCCTGCAGAATAATTTTTGTCAGATCGGTAATGGGTTCTTCCGGATCACCGAATTCATAACAAGGAGGAAGGATTTCAGCCCATACTTCTTTTATCTCTTTTTCTGAGGTAATATCAGCGGCCCATATCAGGGCGGATATATCACCGTTGAGAAGAATATTCTCATTTCCTTCATTGATAAACGGTGATGAACAACCGTGTCCGCCGTATCCGAATCCGATATAGATTTTGCTCAGCAGTTTGGCTTCATTTTCGTTTGCCACGCCGTCTCCGTTTCCGTCAGCCTGGCAGGTCTGGTAATCCGCCATCATATCCCGTCCAAGTCCGAAGGCCTGGTTCAGCGGTGCTCCGCCGAATACAGCCGACCAGAACTGGTAGGAAAAGGAAAGCCGTCCCATGCTCAGAAACCAGGCGTTCTGATCAGCGGATGCGCTGGTAAGGACAACCCTCTGCTTTTCCGGAGGTGCAGCAAGTCTGGAAATAAAACTGCCGGACTGGCAGGCATCATATACCACAATCACCCGTCCAGACATTGTTGTTTTTGTCTGCAGGTAATCCAGGTATCCTTTGAGATCTTCTTCACTGCCTTGTTCATCTGCATAGAGAATTTCAGAACCGCTGAGACGGAATTTATTATCTCCCCCGTGATCTGCCAGAAAAAGCACCAGATCATCGGCATCTGCTGCCCAGTTTTTGATGGCATCAGCAAGTCCTGTTTTGGTGGGGATTCCGTCAGCCCCGTATTTGGAAGGCGGATCGGAACAGTCCGCGACAAGCGCGGCTGTATCATGGGTAAAATACTTTATTTTATCCCTTGCATACCTATGACACAAAAGAGTGCGGAAGGCAAAATCCCCGCACACTTTTGTCTGATCCCATATGTGATTACCGACAAAAGGCCCGCCACCGGCCACAACAATGGCCTTTGAATTCCGGGTGACAGTAATCTCAAAATTTGCTTTTACAGTCATGTCCTGCTCCATTTTCAGGGTGCAGGTATTTTCGCTTCCGGAACATGCCGTGCTTCCCTCCCATCCGGTAAAAGCATAGCCCGGACTGGCTGCTGCGGTCAGGGTAACCTCTCTTCCGTATTCATAAAGTGCGGCGCAGGACTCTTCTCCGCAATCAATCCCGCCTATATCACTCGTCACAGTACCCATGGCCTTAAATATATTCTCCACATCCAGCCTGCGCGGGGGTTCTTTTTCAAAATTGACAAAGACCTGGGTATTCTGTGTCATCTGCACATTGCATTGACTTGTCGAACCCTCACATCCGCCGCCGGACCAGTCTTTGAGCCGGTATCCGTACTGGGGTGCTGCGGAAAGGGTTACAGTCGTACCTGCCGGATAGGTATCAGCACAGTCAATCCCGCAACTGATTCCTGCAGGCTGGCTGCTCACAGCTCCGGTACTCATGCCGGTGGTGGTTACGGTAAGCGTGTAACTGGCTGTTTTTTCAAATGTGGCTGTGATGTTTTTATTTTCCGTCATTTTGACTGTGCAGTCTTCCTGTCCGGAGCATCCGCCGCCGGACCAGCCCTGAAAAACACATCCGCTTTCTGCTGAGGCCGACAGGAGAACAGAGGAATTCCAATCATATATCTCAGTGCAGTCACTTCCGCAGGCAATCCCGCCGGTTCCCGCGGTTACGGTTCCGGTGCAGGTTCCGGTATTGATGATGTTCAGCGTATATTGCACCGGATGCTCGATATTGATGATTTCCACACTGCCCGGATCTGAATGGACAATATAGAGTTTTGTGCCGTCCGGGGAAGCATCCGGATGAACAGGCCCGTTTCCGCCGGAAATGATGTTCTGAGAGGGCAGCAGTTGGGTATTTGTCAAAGTATCCAGCATTGTCAGTGTGCTGTCCCCGTAATTTACCGCGTAGAGAATCCCATTTACGATTTTCATTCCCTGGGGATTTTTTGCACTGTCCAGAGAAACAGAACTTGTCATCGTATCTGAGACTGTATCAATGACCGAAATTTTGTCACCACCGGAAGAATTGTGGGAGATGTAAACATAGGAACCATCGGCACGGCTCACCGCATCATAGGGTTTGTCTCCCACGGAAAGCGTTTTGACTAGGCTGTGATAATCCGGCGATGTGCTGTTCAGATCAATTACATAGACTTTTCCCGTCCATGTTCCTGCCACATAGAGTTTGTTCTTGGCAATGGACATGCCCAGAGGATCAGCATCGGCTCCGAGGGAAATGACGGTTTCCGTTGTTTTTGCAGCAGTCTGAATTACGGTAATTTCATCACTGCCTGCGGAACAGACATAGATTTTCTGCCCGTCCGGGGAAACAATAACATTCTGGGGAGATGAACTCACACTGACAGCCGCGGAATCTATGCTGTCACTGTCCGTATGGATGACAAACAGGGAATTCCGCGCACGGTCAAGCACATACAATTCCTGATAAGCCGGGTTATAAGCCAAAGCCGTGGCATCTTTGGTGCCGGTTCCGGGCAGGTTGATCTGACTGGTGATATAGGGAGCAGCATCCGACAGATTCATCACCAGCACGCAGCCGTTCTGGCGACTGCTGACATATCCTTTCATGATTGTACCGGGAACCACGGCAATGTCAAAGGGCATGTTCAGCAGATAAGCGCCGGTGATAACCGTGCCTTCATGCACCGGATTGGCATAGGCCGGGAGGGTGCAGAAGACAATGAGCAACAATACAATGGAAGTTCTGATTTTTTTCATTTTTTTTCCTTTCTCGTTACGGGGCTCTGCCCCAATGCCGTTAAATTAAGGATTTTCCGGAGTGCCAAAATGAAGTGAAACGGAATTTTGGCCGGATTTTCCCAGTCATTTCAGTGTCCCAAACTTTCAGTTCAGGACTCCCCTGCCCTTAAACTAATGCCATTGAGGCAGAGCCTGGGAACGAGTCAATTTTACAGTCCTGCTGTTTTCCGTAAAACAAACACAGCCTCGGCAATCCCGATTTTTCCGTCTGTATTCACATCCGCCGCCGTGCTGATATTCTGCCCGCTCATGTCCTCCCCCGCGCATATTTTCAGGGAGAGGACGGCATCGGCAAGGGTGACATCCCCGTCCCCGTTCACGTCACCTGGCGACACGTTGACATCTGTCCTTACAGGTGCGGACTGCGCCACGTTGCCGAACTGGTCTTTGATGTAAAAGCTGAGAATGTACTGACCTTTTTCCGTGAATTTGTCATAAGTACCGGTATAGGTCAGGTCATCGTCATTATCCGAAAGGTTGAAGAATTCCAGTTCGATGTTCTGGTAGTTCCCGCCGGTGTCCGGTATGTATCCGGGCGGCTGCACTGTACCCCATACTCTTTTCATGCGGGCGTTGGTGGCGAGGGTGAAGGATACGGATGTGCCGGACAGCGGCCCTTTTTCCAGTGAGAGAATTTCCGGCCAGGGTGCGCCCGTGGCAAAATCACCGCCCAGGCGGAGGGTGGCCGTGAGCATTCCGTCATTATCATCATATTTCCCGTCCCCGTTGTCGTCCAGCTGCGGGGTCTGGTAGAAGGTGAGGTTGGATTCCTGCAGGCGGCGGACGGATTTGGAGAATGCCTGGTGGATTGTGCTGTTTTCAAAGAGATAACGGAGAAAATGGTGGGTGAAACTGTCGGAACCGTAGTTGTCGTAATTGACAATATGGTCGGAGGCCGAGGTGATGACAATTCTGCCCGGCTTTTTCAGGCGGGACATGAAGGCCCCGGAATAGCAGGATTCGTTGATGACAATGACCTGTCCGCCGGTTTCGTTTTCGTATGTGTTCAGCATGGCATTGAGATCATCCGCGTAAAGGATTTCTCCGGGGGAAATCATAAAAGAGGGACCTTTTATGCCGTCGTCCGCATAGCCGTGATCTATGATGTAAAGATACAGCGGGGTTCCGGGCGTGTATGCTTTTACAGCCCGGTCAGTGATGGCGTATTCCAGATCGGCCACGGTAAGGTTGCGGTCCTCATCGGGCATGGGACGGTCCACAATATGGTCGTCATAACCGTCCCCGTTGAAATCATTCCATTTTTCCGGGGACATGAAAAAGATGTCGGTGTTTTTGAAGCCTCTGGAACTGAAAATGCGGTAAACAGATGTGGCGAGTTCCTTTGTGGTTTTCCACAGGGGGTTGGTCTGGGCGGCTCCGCCTCCGGCCAGGAGGATTAGGTGGCCGGGGGATTGGGTGGTGGTGGGAAAAGATATCCTATTCAATCCGTATCCTCCTGCCCAGATTGAATTGTCCGAAGTTTGGACAAGAGAATAAATGACGTTTGAAGATAAATTACTATTGTTGATATTGTAAATAGTCCATTGATCGGTTTTGTAGTCAAATTGAACCAAACCATCCGCTGTTCCGACCCATAATGCTCCATCTGTTGTTTGGAGAAGTGAATAAACGATATTGGAAGGCAATCCGCTGTTATCGGGACGATAAACACGCCATTGATTTTTATTGAAGTCAAACTGCGCCAGTCCCCCCGCTGTTCCTGCCCATAAGGCTCCATCAGATGTTTGGAGAAGTGCTTGAACCCAATTGTCAGGCAATTCGCTGTTACCAGTGTTGTAAATAGTCCATTGATTACTGTCATAATCAAACCTTGCCAGACCTCCGTTATATGTTCCTATCCATAAAGTTCCATCGGATGTTTGGAAAAGTGCTTCAACTGAAATGGAAGGCAATTCGCTGTTGTCGGTATTGTAAACAGTCCATTGGTTTGCATCATAATCAAACCGTGCCAAACCGCCGAAAAAACCAGGAGGTGCAGCCCAAATTCCCCCTGTTCCTACCCATACGGCTCCGTCTGATGCCTGGATAAGAGCAGTAACTTCATCGAAAGGCAACCCGCTGTTTCTGGTATCGTAAACAGTCCATTGGTCAGTGTCACGGTCAAACCGTACCAGCCCACCCATTTGTCCCGCCCATACGGCTCCATCGGATGTTTGGAGAAGTGCTTCAAACAAATAGTTGGGATCGTAAGCAGTCCATTGGTTTGCATCATAATCAAATCGTCCTATTCCATGATTTGTTCCAGCCCATAAGGCTCCGTCGCTTGTTTGGAGAAATGAATAAACCTGATTATCAGGCAATCCGTTGCTACTGATATTGTAAACCATCCATTGTTTGTTTCCATAGTCAAACCGTATAATATATCCGAATCCTCCTGTTAGTATTGTTCCATCATATGGTTGGGCAATCGCATGACCACTGATAGTCCCATAAACCGTTGTCCATTGTTTTTTGTCATAATCAAATTGAGTAAGATAAACCCTTCCTGATGCCCATACAGTTCCATCGGATGTCTGGAGGAGTGAATAAACATCATTACTTGGGATTTCACTATTATCTGTGTTGTAAACAGTCCATTGATTATTGCCGTAATCAAACCGTACCAGACCGTAGAATAATGTTCCTGCCCAGATGGCTCCATCGGTTGTTTGGAGAAGTGAGTAAACGTAGTTAGTGATATTGTAAAGCCTCCATTGATTTGCTTCATAATCAAACCGTACCAGACCACTTTGTGTTCCCGCCCATACTGCACCATCTGATGCTTGGAGAAGTGCGGTAACTTCACTGTGAGGCAATCCGCTGTTGCCGGTATTGTAAACAGTCCATTGGTTTGTCTCATAATCAAACCGTACCAGACCGCCCTTTGTTCCTGCCCAGATAGCTCCGTCTGATGTATGGAGAAGTGTGAAAACAAAATCAGAAGGCAATTCACTGTTGCCAGTATTGTAAACAGTCCACTGGTCATTGTCATAATCAAACCTTACCAAACCGCCAGATGCTCCAATCCATATTTTCCCGTCAGATAACTGAATAAGAGATTGTACTGCTGTTCCCGGTATTTCATTAATATAAATTTTTTTCTCATTTGTAATCGTGTTCAGTCTGATCAGCCCTCCTCCGGTGGCGACCCATAAAATATCCTTGTCTCTGTTATCCGGCATAATTGACATCACATCATCAGTATTTGTATAGACGCTGAAAACTGCATTTTTGGGATCGAATATACTTGATGAAACCGTTATTGTCTTTGACACAAACCCGAAATCATCCAGCGCATCAAAAACAGTCAGCCTTACGGTAAACTGCCCCGACTCCCTGTAATAATGACTGTCTTTCACCAAAGAGGATGTTCCCCCGTCCCCGAAGCCCCACACATAGGAATAGGGAGCCGTGCCGCCGCTCACGACGGCCTCAAATTCCACCTCAAGGGGCAGAACTGCCTGATCCGGAACAGTTTTAATCTGAACGCTTATTTCCCCCTGCGCTATGGCCGGGCAGAGGGTGAGGATGGTGACTGCCGTGAACAGTGTTCTGAAAAGTAATGATGTTTTTTGCATAAGATTCTCCTTTTTAATTGTTGTTGTCTGAACCCGGATTCACGGGATGAAAGGATTCCCCCGGATTTTTAATTGTCTGAACACGATTTTAAGGATTCACAGGATGGACAGGATTTCCGGTTTATCAATGGATTTGAATCAGTCCAAAAATCCTGACCATCCTATAACATCCTGCATAATCGTGTTCAGACAGTTTACGGGACGCGGAGCATCCGCCCGGCGTTCCCACGCGGGAGCGTGGGAACGAGCGAACCCGGATTCACAGGATAAAAGGATTTAGAATTTTTTTATCCGGGTCAATCCGCAAATCTTGGGAATCCCGGTTCAGACATGGGAATACAGAACTACAGGGATTTTTTATAAAAAAGGATTCTTTCCGCAATCCTTTCTTAAATAAATCCCTACAGTTTACAGGATTTTCCGCAATCCTTTCTTATAAAAAATCCCTGTAGTTATCAACCGGATACGATCTGCATTCCCGCGTGAAAAGCGGGAACAGGAGAAATTATAATGAATCACAGTTCAGACAGAGTCGGAAGATGACACAGATTATGCCCTGTTTTTCTTCCCGGCGCATTTGTCAATCCACGCATGAACCTCCTCAAGGGATTCAAAGACAAAGAGTTTCTCCCCCAGCCGCACCAGATCCTTTGCATCCAGTTTTTTCAGCTTCGGGGATTCCTTTGACACCGTGGATCGGAATTTCCTGGCTATCAGTCGGGCCAGAAGATTCACCTGCCCGGTCTTTTCACCCTGCTCTTTCCCCCGTTTTTCTCCCCGTTTTTCCCCCCGTTTTTCCCCCCGTTTTTCTCCCACCAGAACTCCCCTTTTGAAACCTATCCGCTCCACACTTGTCACATACGGCATTTTTTCCTCCTTTTCCAGGGATGCAAGTTCCTCCCAGAACAGATTTTCCTCTTTTCCCGGCAGATTCATCACCCAGTCAATGAACCGGAACAGGTTTATGACATCCTGCCGGGAAAAGCCTTTCTGATAAAGATGTCTCACAATTTCCAGTTTCTCACGTCTGCGGCTGTGCCGCTTTCCCCTTCTGCCGGTCTGCTGTGCCGCCAGATGTGCCAGCACCACGACCGCAAAGGGATTGGTGCTTTTTTTCAGTTCCTCTGTCCGACCTGCATAATCGGACAGGTTCACCACCGGAAAGCGGAAATCCGGCCAAAATTCCGTTTCACTTCATTTTGGCACTCCGGAAAATCCTTAACTTAACGGCATTGACGCGGGAGCGTAGGAACGGGCGAAACATCCTGTCAATCCTGCATAATCCTGTTCAGACAATATCCCGGTTCACAGCCCTGCGGTTTTCCGCAAAACAAACACGGCCTCTTCCAGACCGATTTTTTTATCATTGCCGATGGCAGCTTCTTTGCTGATTTCCCCGGTTTGCTTATTGCAAAGCAGTTGCAGAACAACAATCACATCCGCCAGATTCACCTTTCCGTCATTGTTCACATCTCCGGGCTGAATGCTTCCTTCTGCGCCGATATACTCAATTTTCGGTTCTGCGGTCTCAAATTCCGCATCTTCAGCCATGAGGATGATTTTATAAATGCCGGACAGGTACAGCCCGCTCAGATTTCCTTCATATTTTCCTGTGGCCGGGTTATACGTCAGTTCGGTTTCCTCCCAGGTGACTGTGCTGTCTCCGCCTGTAATGTCGCTGTCCGGGGGGATAATTTGCGCCCATACTCTTTGCAGATTAGCCTGTCCCATATGCACTTCCGCACTCAGGAAAGCTGTGGAAGTTCCCTTTGCCAGCAGAGAGGGAAGGGAGACTTCCCCGATTTCCGGGCGCTGTCCCCAACTGAGTGTGCCTCCCAGATAAATCCTGGAAGCCAGCAGGCCATCGGATGTGTCGGGCTTCCGGTCCCCGTTGTCATCCAGCTGGGGAGAGGGATAGCCCAGGGAGATCATTTCTTTCCGGGCCGTGTCAAAGGCTTTTTTCAGATTATCCCCTTCCCGGAGTTTGGAAAACAGATACCGGGAAAAGGAAATGCGGCCCGAAATGTCGGTATTGTAGATTTCATTGCCTGCGCTGGTCAGAATCACCCGGTTCTGTCCGCTCAGTACCGGAATGAAATTGCCGGAATAGCAGGATTCCAGAATAAAAACCACAGGACAGCCTGCTGCGGTCTGCAATGTGTTTATGGCTCCTGCAATCTGGGAGGCTGTGAGATACACATTGTTCAGCACCTCAAATTTTTCATCCCTGAATCCGTGTCCCTGCAAAAAGACAAAAAGCGGTGTGCGGGAGTCCAGAACTCCGGCATATTGGTTTTCAAGGGCATGGACAAAATCATCCGGACTCGGAACACTGTCATCCACCACAGGGTCAGGAATTTTATCGTAATTGATGTCTATCATCTGGGAATTGATCATATACCAGATCATGTCATTGGTATATCCGCAGGATTTGAAATCCCGGTAGGCCCGTACTGTCAGTTTTTCCGTCAGATCCCAGTAACTGTTGCCCTGCTCAGCCTGACCTCCGGCCAGCATGAGGATTCTCCCGGAATCCGTATCTACCGGCAGTTCCAGGAATCCGCTTTCGCATCCGGTATAACGGTCATTTCCCATCCAGTAGGCTTTGACTTTCCAGATGCCGCTTTGGGGAAAAAAGGAACCTGTGATCTGATAAGCACCGTCTCCGTCTGTATAGACCGTATATTCCGACATCCGGGTTCCTTCCCGGAAAAACAGCAGTTTTACCGGCTCATAGGCCAGGGTCGGTCTGAGTTTTCCGCTCACAGTATAATCCTCATCCACCGAGGGCAACTGACTGCTTTCCCGCAGACAGGTGAGAACCGGTCTGCCTTTTTCCACTGTAAAATAACGGAACTCACTGACCTGAAGATCGGAGTTGTCATCCCGCCACTGTGCGCTGATTTCATAGGTTCCCATATCCAATGTGGAAATCCACTGGGTATCTGAAAAATTTCCCCCGGTTCCGGTGCTGAGATTCCGGGTCAGCAGACTGCCTGTGTCCAGATTTTCAAGGTTCAGCGTCACCGTTCTGCCGGACAGGGGCGGCAGGATGGCTCCGTATATTTCCGCCGGGGTTCCAAAGGGAATCTCTGTTTCCCCCACTTCCGCATAAATGCCTTCCTCATTTACGGGCAGAATCGTGAGATTCAGGGGGATTTTTTTAAAAGGGGAACTGCCGCTGTTCCATACATTCTGCATCAGCAGGGTAAAGGGCATATCTCCGGTGGGCGTAAGGGTTCCTGCCGTGATTTCCAGTATCACCGAAGCCGGGGGAATCAGTCCGGAAAGGCTGGCTCCCTGTGCAGTGCCGTCTGTGTAAAAAGTGTAGGAAATGCCATAGGGCAGTCCTTCGCACGACAGGTTGAGGGTTCCGGTAAAAGACTGCGCGGGAAGCAGTTGGAAATAAAAGCGGACAGTGGAACCCCGGTTGAGCATCAGGGACGGGTCTGTAATCAGGCGGCATTCAAAATGACAGGGAGAAACCGGGGAAGCAGAGACAATATTGGAAAAATTCTGACTTTCCACGCCGTTCAGCACAGAGCGGACTTTGTAGAAATAGGTTTTCTCCATATCCGGAACCGTGTCGGCATACACGATTTTTCCGTATGAAAGATAAGATATATCAATGTGTTCGGAGTTGATGGGATAGAAAATGCCGTTTTCCGTTTCACTGCGGTAAAGGTTGTATGTAACGCCCGAAGGAGAAGGGATGTAGTCCCATTTCAGGGAGACTTTGCCGTCTGAGGCGGAAGTGTGGGTTAAGCCTTCGGGATCAGGCGGATATGTGACAGAAAAGGCAAGTGTGATCTGGTCAGAAATTGCGGCTGCTGTCCAGTTTCCGGCTGCATCGGAAAAACGGACATAAACGGTTTTCAGTCCCTCGCCGGATGTGAGTGTCCAGGCTGCGGATGTGCTGTAAGTGACAGGAGATGACCAGTTGACATTGTCATTGGAAAATTTCATCTGTGACAGGCCAGAACCGGAATCTGCTGCGGAAATGCTGAGCGTGACATTTGGGGAATCAGTGGAGGATGCGCCGCTGCTGATGCTGATGGTTCCGGTCGGGGGAACAGTGTCAGTTTTAAAGGGGCCGATGTGGAGAGTGGTGCTGGCATTGCCCGCGTTGTCAACAGTGCGGATATGAAAATAATGACTGCTTCCGTCTGCAAGAGCAGGTGATGTAATTTGGGTCTGCGCTGTTTCAACCGTGTTATCCGGCACAGTGGAGGCAGAGGTGTCAAAAACATATGAATATCCGGCTACTCCGGAGCCGCTGTCCGTGCCTGCATTCCATGAAACAGTCACGGTGCTGCCATTTGTCCATGTATTGACAGATGGAGAGGATGATTTCAAGGTGGGCGCGGTCGGAGGCGTGGTGTCAGAAGAATATATGGGAACTGCCACATTAATTATTGCTTCGGATGTACATCCCCCAGTGCCGGTTGCTGTCAGTTTTACCGCATAAGTCCCTGATTGTAAATAATAATGACTTATTCCTGTTCCGGTTGAACCATCTCCAGTTGAACCATCTCCAAAATCGAAAGATAATGTTCCATTTGAACCTGTAGTATCAAAATATACTTCAAAAAGATTGCTTTTATTTCCATCAACTTCAAAAACTGCTACAGCATCACATTTGATAAAATTTCGCACTGCACGAACATCACGACTGTATATTTTAAGAGTACTGTAGTCATCGCCGCTGCTGAAGTTTATACCCCATGCGCTGTACGTGTAATTGGCATCAGTAGTTGACGACCAATAATAAGACGAAACCGCATCTGGAAAGACAGAGGTATCAATGGCCGGATTATATTTTTCATAATCAGCCAGGGAACGGAGTTCCTCACGGGTCGGCAGACGCCAGTCCGAATATCCAGCCAGAGTAAGGGATTCACAGTAGGCAAGGGAATCTTTCCATGTCTTTGTTCCTCCCTTATTCTGCTGCCACATAAGCCCGGTTCGGATATCGCTTACCGTTCCGTCATCATTAATAATAATAAAAGAATCAAAAGACTGAACCTGTCCTCCGCTCACAGCACGAACATAACGAACGTCTGACTTCATGAAGTGATTGCCATCACCATAATTAAAATTCACGCCCCAGACACGAATCGTGCTACTTGCGTATATAGCAGACGACCAGTAATCGGATGAAACTGTTTCGGGAAAATATTCGGTATCTATAGCAGGAGAATATGCCCCTAATTTTACAATAGAAGCCAGTTCTTTCACAGTGGGCAGCCGCCAGTCACAATAATCTCCTACACACAACTGATCGGTAAAATAATTGCTGTCATCCCATGTGTAGATATTGTCTTTGTCATTGACAGAACCGTCTTCGGTTTTCACTTCCCAAATCAGTCCGGTAATATTGTCCCTGACCATCACATGCGGCGGATCACCCTCTGCCCATATACCTCCGTCCGCATTCAGTTTGGTGTAGGATGGCGGATTGATGAGGTAATTGCCGTCCTGCCCGTAAAAGTCCTCACCCGGTGACGGGCATGGGATTTCAGCAGTGTCGTTATAGCATTTGGTCTGCCCCGAATCCGGTACGGGCCATGCGTAAGCGGATAAAGGGAGCAGGGCGTTCAGCATGATGAAACTGATAAAAATACTGATGTGTTTTTTCATTTTTTTCTCCTTTTGTTGTTCTTTTGTCTGAACCCGGATTCACAGGATTATGGGATGAACCGGGATTTCCGGGTGTTTCTTGAACACGATTATCCACGATTATGCAGGATTTACATGATGAAAGAAATCCTGCCCATCCTGCATAATCGTGTTCAGAAACTGTCTGAACCGCAGATTATCATGATTTGTATGATGCACTCTGATAAAAAATCATGCTCATCGGAAATATCAGGATTATCTGTGGTTCGGACATTCATCATCCCGGTCAATCCCTGAATCCTGAGAATCCCGGTTCAGACATCAAAGCCCTGAAAGGGCGGATTGCTATAGCCCAGGGTGAAGCCCTGGGAAGACGGTCAATAATACAGCTAAGCCCTGAAGGGGCGTATTTTTCTTTTAAATTTCAATTTCAAATCCGCCCTTTCAGGGCTTACAATTCTGCACATTCTCTTATTCCAGGGGCTTCACCCCTGGCTTTATCAATCCGCCCCTTCGGGGCTAATCCCGGTCAATCCCTGAATCCTGAGAATTCCGGTTCAGACATTTTACGGGACGCGGGAGCGTGGGAACGAGTATCTGATAACTGACAAATGCTCACTGCCCGCTGATCTCCCCCAGCAGCCAGATCACCTCTTCCAGTCCCACAGTCCCGTCTCCGTTCACGTCGGCTTCGGATTCACTGTAATCTGAGCGGATATCCCCGGCTTCCCCGGCCAGCACCTGCAGACCGCTGATAACATCTTTCAGATCGGCTTTCCGGTCATTGTTCAGATCACCTTTTACATCCTCACCGAGTCCGCCCCCTTCCGGTATCAGTTCAATGGTAAAAAACTGTGTGCTGTCATCCCCTCTGATCTCTAAGGAAGTCTCGGTTCTCATATTCTCAATGATAACGGATCCGGCTCCGTCATATCCTTCCCGGATCTGATAGGTCCCTTTGGGATCCAGTTCTTCCGGATTCCAGGTGATGGTGGAAGATCGGGGAACCGGCGGGGGCAGTGTGCCGTGGGGATTGATGCCCAGCACCCATTGATATTTGTCTGCGCCGCCTTTGCGGATCAGTTTTCCATAGGGACCTTTCCAGTCTTCGGCGGAAATAATATCCCATAAATCCGCTTTTACGGAATATTCCGGCGGAACCGGGGGAGCGGCTTTGGTGATGTCCCGACTGCTGACCCCGATAACGATTTTGTAACTGTTGACCAGAATATTATTTTCCCCGCTCAGTTGCCATTCGGAATAACTCACCCCGTCCGCGATTTCACTGGCCGCATGGATTTCAGCCTGCCAGGAATCGGCAAATTCATCTTTGAAAACAGCCGTAATATTCATATCCTGCGTCATCTCCACCTGAACCGGATTTTCCGAACCTGCAAGATCGCCGCCCCAGCTTCTGAATTCTTCCGCAGGCAGGGCTTCCAGCAGAACCGGGGTTCCGCTTTCATAAGTATAATATCCGGGATACTGGGGGCAGAGAACCTGGTTGACTTTCACATCCCCTTCCCCGGTTCTGGACAGAACCAGGCGGAAATCCGTGGAGCCTTTTCCGCTCAGGGGAACTTCCATGGACGGAGTATCGGGATCATCGGAAAGAACAGTCAGCACTGCTTTTTTCTGCCCGATGGATGTGGGAGTGAAATTCAGTTTGACCGTACAGGTTTCATAATATCCCAGAGTCTTTCCGGAACATCCGTCATTTTCAATGCCGAAATCCTGCGGATTTTCCCCGCCCAGAGACACAGCAGAGATATTCAGCAGACGGGTTCCGGTATTAAGTACGGTAAACTGGCCGAAAGCCATGAGGGCAGAGTATGCGTTGAGTCGCCCTCCGCTGAAGGTGAGTCCCATAAGAGAGGGAATCGGATCCACCGTGGAAATAATGCTTTGCCGGATATTGGCAGGGGAAATATCCGGATACAGGGAGCGGATCAGACTGACCACACCGGAAACATGGGGAGTGGCCATGGATGTGCCGTTGTAGGATGCATATGCATTGCCGGGCACTGTGCTGTATATGGCTGCACCGGGCGCAGCCAGGTCAACAGTGGTAAAACCGTAATTGGAAAAAAATGCAAGCAGGTCATTATGGTCTGTGGCCGCAACGGAAATGACATTATCCGCATCATAACCTGAGGGATAATGGGGAACCGCATCATTGTTCTGTCCGTAATCATTGCCTGCGGCAGCCACAATCACATGCCCGGCCGCACTCGCAGCCAGAACGGCCTGGTGCAGCGCATCGGAATAACCGCCCCCGCCCCAACTGTTGTTGCTGATTTTCACACCCATTTTCACCGCGTATTCCAGGGCTTTTATGGCATCGGTGGTGGTCCCCACATTATTTTTGTTGATAAATTTAAGGGCCATGATTTTTGCCGTGGGATTGACTCCGACTATACCGGTTCCGTTGTTCATCACGGCTGCAATGGTTCCCGCACAGTGGGTTCCGTGGCCGTGATCGTCAAAGGGATTTCCGCTATCATTGGTGAAATTGTATCCGTGAATATCGTCAATATATCCGTTTCCGTCATCATCCACACCGTTTCCGGGAATTTCTCCCGGATTAACCCACATATTCGCAGCCAGATCCGGATGGGTATAATCCACACCAGTATCAATCACAGCCACCACAGTTTCCTGATTGCCGGTCAGCAGTTCCCAGGCTTCGGGCGCGTCAATATCCGCATCCTCCTTTCCTCCGGTCTGGGCGGTGTTGTTCAGTCCCCAGAGCTGGGCAAAAGAGGCATCATCGGGCAGGGTGCCGACCAGATTGAGTTTGTAATTGGGTTCAATATATTCCAGGGCCGGGTTGTCCCAGAAACGGAACAGGGCTTCTTTGACCGTAGTTCCGGACATCTCCCACAACTGTGCGCCGATACTGCTGTACTGTTCCACCACATTGGCATTGAGTTCGTTGAGAATCACATTTTCATCCCCGGCCCGGCGGTTGGCATTCATTTTGATAATCACCTGACTTTCAATATAATCAGAACTCAGTTGAATGATGGGATTCGTCTCTCTTGGGACAATTCTTTTTTTTTTAGCGGAACGTGCCTCCGGCGGATTCACCTGCCGTGTGCCGAAATCATGTGCCGGGGGTTTTACGGAAATATCCGCGGGAACCGCGGCCTGCTGCACGATTTCCAGTTGTGCGGGACTGCCGGCCGCACCTTCGGCAGCAATGATGACATATCCCTTTCTTTCTTCCCCTGCGTTGGCTGCAATTTCCACAGCAATACTGCCCCCGTTGGTTCCGGATTTTTCACCGGAAACAGAAAGCCAGTCTGCATAAGCCGGAGCTACCGAAGCCTGCCATTCCATGACCCCGGAACCGGTATTGGAAATATCAAAATTCACTGTGCCGGAAAAAGGGCCGGTGGTACTGCCTCCGGGACTGACTTTGAGATGCCGGGAAGAATTCAGTAAAATATTATGCACTTTCTCTTCCTGTACCTGCAATGTTACTTCCGCAGTATGGTTTTCATATCCTTCCAGTGAGGCATTCAGGGTTTTGGCCATCGTGCAGACGGTCATGCGGTAATTTCCGTTGGTATCACTCAAAGCCGAATCTCCTTCATCTGTCCATAATTTTGCAGAACCCAGCGGACTTCCGGAAAGCGCGTCCGTAACCGTTCCTGTATAGGTACCGGTCATACAGCTGTTGGCCCGGTACACATTCAGGATATAATTTGTGTTTTCCCCGATGCTGCTCGCGGGATAGGGAGCGATTTTCACATAATAAATGCCGTCCGCGGGGCAGGCCCAGTCCAAAAACTCCCCTTCACCGGCCAGGGCATCGTCTTTTGTCTTCAGCAGCGTGAGACCGTCTGTATCGTAGAGTTCAATCACCGCATCACAGTCCGGTCCCGGATAACTGACCTTTACGGTATAGGTCTGACCCGAAAGGGCATAAAAGCGTTTCCAGTCCGCATCTGTCACGGAATGAAAATTATGGGATTCTGACAGCCCCCCGAGGACAATAAGTCCGGACTGGGAAACCGCATCATCCGGTTCATAAGTATCGGGCGCGCACAGGGCCGGAATCGGGTACAGGGCCAAACAGACCAGAAATAAAACCAGCATTGCTTTTTTCATGGAATTCTCCTTTTTTTTTCGTTACTTGTCTCTGCCACAATGCCATTACGTTAAGGGCGGAGGAGTCCCGAACTGAAAGTTTGGGACATTGAAATGATGCGGAAAATCCGGCCAAAATTCCGTTTCACTCCATTTTGGCACTCCGGAAACTCCTTAACCTGAAGGTATTGAGGCAGAGACTGGGAACGAGTTGAATTTGTTCATTGTTCACTGATAACTGTTTCACTCTCCGCTCACCTTCCGCAGAATATACACAACCTCCTCTATACCAATAATACTGTTTCCGTCCGCATCTTTGTCGCGGATATCTTCCGCGGGGGTGAGGGAACCGCAGAGAATTTTCAGGCCCGTGACCGCATCGGCCAGATCCGCTTCTCCGTTATTGTTGAAATCTCCGGGTACGGCTGGATTTATGGACTTCCCATATCAGCCCGGTCACATTGTCCCGCACCATAGCCCATTCCGTAGCCTCATCCGGCAGGTCATTTCATCTCGTTCCCACGCTCCGCGCGGGAATGCCTTCGGGACGCTCCGCGTCCCGTGCTGTGACTGCTGTCTGAACCCGGATTCACGGGATTCATGGATTAACCCGGATTTTTTTGTTTGAACACGGTTATTCAGGATTTACATACATGATAAAAAAAATCCTGCCCATCCTGTGACATCCTGCATAATCGTGTTCAGAAACGGTCTGAACCGCAGATAATCATGATGGGTATGATAAACTGTGATGAAAAAATCATGCTCATCAGGAATATCATGATTATCCGCGGTTCGGACATTTGCCCACTGCCAAACTTTCAGTTCGGCACTCCGCTGAACAGCCCGGAGATAAATCTCCGGGTTATTCATACCCACACCATGAATAACCTATGGATTCATCCATAGATTATTCAAGAGAATCCGGTTCAGACATTTTTCATTGTCCGCTAATTTTTCTTAAAACATACACGGCCTCCTCCACCCCGATTCTGGAATCACCGCCCACTGCGGCATCTGTATTGATTTCAGTGCCTGAAACAGGAATATCCGCACAGATTTTCAGGGCAATAACCGCATCTGCCAGGTTTACGGAACCGTCCCCGTTTACATCCCCCGGTTCTGCGGTTCCGATCATGATTTCCATGGGTTCGGTAACTGCTGTATTTCCGAACTGGTCTCTGGCATAAAACCGGATGATATACGTTCCGTTTTTGTTAAAATCAGCATAAGTCCCGTCATAAACCATATCTCCGTCATTATCGGAAAAATCAAATGTTTCCAAATTGATATACTGATACTCACCGCTCATGTCCGGCACATAACCGGGGGGCTGCACCGTTGCCCAGACCCTTTTCATATGGGCGTTGGTCGAAACCGAAAAAGCGATCTGATTTTCAGAAATATCCTCTCTTTCAGCAGAGAGAATCCGGGGCCAGGGCGCACCCATCACGAAATCACTGCCCAGTTTCATGGAAGCCGCAAGCATACCGTCAAACTGGTCATATTTCCCGTCTCCGTTGTCATCCATCTGCGGGTGCTGGTTTTCGGTCAGACGGTCTCTGACCAGATAATCCGCAGCTTTTCCGAATCCGTCCCGCAGATTGTTGTTTTCAAACAGCATTTGAATAAAGAGATTGGTAAAGCTGTTTGCCCCCAGGTTGCTGTAATTGACTGTTTTGTCCTCCGAGGCTGTGATGACAATTCTGCCCGGTTTTTTCAACGGGGAAAGAAACTGACCGGAATAACAGGATTCATTCACGACAATCACTGTGCTGTTTTCCACTGCCGATTCATAGGCATCAATCAGGCTGTCCAGTGCATCGGCATACAAAGCCTGTCCCGGAGAAATCACAAACCAGGGGCCGTGTGTGCCGTCATCCGGATAACCGTGATCAATGAGCCAGATATACAGGGGAATTCCCGGAATATGGGCATCAACCGCCCAGTTTTTAAGGCTGTGTTCCACATCATTCAGGCTGATATTGCGGTTTTCGTTTTCCGGAGGAAGATCAGCCACTTTGTCATAAAAGCCGTCACCGTTATAATCAATATCCTGGGGACTCAAGAAAAAAATATCCTCGTCTGTAAATCCCCTGAGAATAAAATTGCGGTACACTGAAGCGGCAAGCTCCTTTGTGACGGGCCAGAGCGTGTTGGACGCTTCTGCTCCGCCCCCGGCAATGAGGATCAGTCTTCCGAATGCGCCGGTGGCAATGTCAATTTCATCGGAAATACCGGTTTCTGTCCAGTTGCCTGCAACATCGGAAAAACGGGCATACACTGTCCGTGTTCCTTTGCCTGAAAGCACTGTCCAGTCTGCACCGGCTGCATAATTCTGCGGTACAGACCAGTAAACCCTGTCATTGGAAAACTGCATTTTTCCCATCCCGCTGCCCGAATCTGCGGCAGAGAGGCTGAGCGTTACCCCGGCTGACGGAGTGAATGCATCCCCGTTATTGATGACAATGCCTGTTCCTTCCGGCGGTGCAGTATCAATTTTAAAAGGTCCCAGATGCTGTGTTTCACTGACATTGCCTGTATTGTCAACTGTGCGGATATGGAAATAATGCTTTCCATCGGCAAGGGGAGCACTGGTGAATGTGGTCTCAACTGTTTCCACAGTGCTGTCAGGCTCTGTGAACGGGGAACTGTCCATGACCAGGGAATATCCTGCAACACCGCTGTTCTGACTGGTTCCGGGATACCAGGAAACTGTCACGGTGTTGTCATTGGACCAGGTGTTTGTGGAGGGAGACGCTGTTTTCAGGCTGGGAGCGGTCGGCGGTGGGGGAGATTCCAGCAGAATGTCGTCATAAATATCGGTCGCTGTCCAGTTTCCCGCGTTATCGGAAAAACGGGCATACACCCGTCTGTTCCCTTCCCCCGAAGAGAGTGTCCAGGCTTTGGATACGGCATAATTTTCTGCCGAAGACCAGTTGAGATTGTCATTGGAAAAGCGCATCTGCGACATGCCGGAACCTGTATCTGCTGCGGAAAGGGAGAGGTTTACATTCCGGGTCAGGGTGGAGGCTGCACCGTTGTTAATGTTTATCATTCCCAAAGGCGGACTTGTATCAATCTGAAAAGGCCCCACATGGAGTGTGCTGCTGGCATTGCCCGCGTTGTCAACAGTTCTGACATGGAAATAATGAGCGGAACCGTCTGAAAGCGGAGAGCCTGTCACCTGTGTCGCGGCTGTTTCCACCGTGTTGTCGGGATTGGCCGCGGGGTTGGTATCGAATATCCAGGAATAACCGGCCACACCGGATTTGCTGTCTGTGCCTGCATTCCATGAAACTGTGACAGTATTGTCGTTTGTCCATGTATTCACGGACGGATCAGATGAGTTGAAAGTAGGGGCGGTCGGGGGAGTGGTATCCGGTATTTCAAACAGGATGGTATCATGCGGATAATTCCCTGCTATCCAATTTCCCGCGTTGTCTGAAAACCGGGCATAAACGGTTTTTGTTCCCTCTCCTGAAGCAAGTGTCCAGTTTTTTGACACTGCGTAAGTTTCGGGTGCAGACCAGTTGACACTGTCATTGGAAAACTGCATCTGTGAAACACCGGAGCCTGCGTCACCTGCCCAGAGACTCAGGTTTACATTCAGGGAGGCTGTTGATGATGCACCGCTGTTTATCGTGACTGTTCCGTAAGGTTCCGAGGTGTCAATGTAAAAAGGGCCAACATGGAGAGTGCTGCTGACATTGCCCGCATTGTCAAGGGTTCTGACATGGAGATAATGGTCAGTGCCGTCTGAAAAAGATGATCCTGTAATCTGGGTTCCGGCTGTATCCACTGTGCTGTCCGGATTGCTTGAGGAAAACGTGTCGAAAATACAGGAATATCCCGCAACACCGCTTCCGCTGTCAAGTCCCGGATTCCATGATACAGTGATGCCGGTGCTGTTTGTCCATGTCTGTGCAGGGACATCAGAGCTTTTGAAGGTCGGGGCTGCCGGACTGACCGTATCAAGTTTGAAAGGGCCGATGTGAAGCGTTGTGCTGACATTGCCTGCATTGTCAACGGTGCGGATGTGGAAGTAATGACTGCCGTCCGGGAGTTGAGAAGAAGTGAACAACGTATCTGCGGTTTCAACAGCGTTGTCAGGTTCAGTGGAAGGTGAGGTATCCAGAATATAAGAATATCCTGCCACACCGGATTTGCTGTCTGTGCCTGCATTCCATGAGACAGTGAAGGTATTGTTGTTTGTCCATGTGTTTGCGGACGGAGCAGATGATTTGAACGTGGGCGCGGTGGGAGGAGTGGTGTCAGGTTCTTCGGATGTTGTGAAAGAAACCTGATTTCCGTATGCTGTGCCTGCGCTGTTGATGGCATAAGCCCGAACATAATACGTTGTGTTTGCAATCAATCCTGTAATGGAACTGGCAAAAGTTCCTGTTCCTGTGCCGTCAGAGGTTTTGCTGTTGGCAGTGGTGGGATTTGATGACGTACTCCAGCATACGCCTCTGTCTGTTACTGATGAACCTCCGTCAGAACTCACATTTCCACCTGATGAGGCGGATGATTGCGTAATTTTAGTGACAGAGTCGGTCAGCAGAGTCGGAACTGTTATCGGATTATAACAAAATTTCTGAATTCGATGATTATGCCAATCTGCAACATATACATTGCCGTCACTGTCAACTTCTGCCCTGCCCCCGTCAAACTGACCGTCTCCGCTTCCCTGTGATCCCCACTCGCAAAGAAAGTTTCCATTACTGCTGAATTTCTGGATTCTGCTGTTTCCGGAATCTGAAACATATACATTATTCGAACCATCAACGCTGATAACATCGGGAAGATAAAACTGTCCGATTCCGGAACCGCTCTCTCCCCACTTCATGATGAAAGTACCGTTTGCATCAAATTTCTGAATCCGGTTGTTTTGTCTGTCAGCGACATAAACATTTCCATCATTATCAATATGTACATCACTCGGAAAATTGAACTGTCCGTTATCAGTACCGTTACCTCCCCATTTAGCAATAAAATTTCCATTGTTTGAAAACTTTTGAATACGATGGTTGCTGGTATCTGAGACGTAGATATTCCCGTTTTTATCTATTCCCATCCCCAGCCATGGCCCGTTAAACTGACCGTCACCTGATCCAAGCCCTCCCCATTTTAATATAAAATCACCACTGCCTGTAAATTTCCGTATAAAATGGCTTCCGTCACTTACAAAAACATTACCGGAATAATCCACCGCAATTCTCCAAGGTGATATAAACTGTTCATCACCTCCTCCGTAGTTCCCCCATTTAGTGATAAAATTACCATTCAAATCAAACTTCTGTACACGGGAGTTGTTCAAATCTGTAACATAAATATACCCTTCGTTGTCAATTGCGACATGAGAGGGATAGCTGAACTCACCATCCCCGTTACCCTGGATCCCCCATTTTAAACAGAAAGAGGGGGGCGTTTCAGCGTATCCTGAATAAAAAAAACCATTGAAAAGGATAGACGCACTTAACATGAAGATAAAATAGAAATAACAGTGAAATTTTGATTTAAAACCAATAATATTATTACTCATAAAACATTACTCCTTTCTCTGTTTTCAATATAGTTATAGTTATAAAAACTTGTTCCCACGCTCCGTCCCGTGCTGTCTAAACCGGGATTAAGGGATTTACCCGGATTTTTATCTGTCTGAACCGGGATTTACAGGATTAAAGGATTTGCAGGATTTTTTTATCCCGGTCAGTCCGTCAATCCTGAAAATCCCGGTTCAGACAGCCTGCATTGTCACGGGACGCAAAGCGTCCGGTCTGCATTCCCGCGTAAAACGCGGGAATGCAAGCAATGGATTCATTCATAGATCATTTCATCACAGCCCTGCCACCTTCCGCAGAACAAAAACCGCATCCTCCAGTCCGATTCTGCTGTCATTGCCAACCCCTGCCTCTGCATTGGGCATCTGTCCCGGATTCATCCCGGAAAGGATTTTCAGAACCAGCACGGCATCTGCCAGATTCACACTGCCGTTATTATCCATATCTCCGGGTTCTGTTCCGGTCCGGATTTCAACCGGATCTGACAGTGCCGTGTTTCCGAACTGATCCTTTGCATAAAAGGTGAGGATATACTTCCCTTTCACAGTAAAATCACTGTAATTTCCTTCATAAACCAGATTGTCATCACTGTCCTGCAGATCGAATTTTTCCAGATCAACCATCTGATAATCGTAATCGTCTCCTGTACCCGGCACATATCCCGGCGCCTGGACCGATGCCCATACTCTTTTCATATGCGCGTTCACACTCACCGCAAAGGAAACAGAGCTTCCGTTCAGATTCCCGCACACAATTTTGCTGATTTCCGGCAGGGGCGCGCCCATGGTGAAATCCGCTCCCACCCGGACTGTTGCAGCAAGCAGACCGTCTCCTGTGTCATATTTTCCGTCTCCGTTGTCATCCAGCAGGGGGGACTGGCTCCATGTCAGGGGAAACTTCACAAGTGTCTGCGCTGTTTTGCTGAAAGCATCTTTCACACTGCTGTTTTCAAACAGTTTCTGCAGAAAAATATGGGTAAAGCTGTTTGTTCCCAGGTTGTCATAATTCACCACTTTGTCTGACGCGGAAGTAATGATGATTCTGCCCTTCTTTTTCAGATACCCCAGAAACTGGCCTGAATAGCAGAATTCACTGACCACAATCACCTGACCTCCGGTCATGCTTTCATAGGTGCTGAGCAGTTGATTCAGTTCAGCGGCATACAGCAGTTGCCCGGGTGAAATCACAAAATAGGGACCGTGCGTACCATTATCCGGATACCCGTGATCAATCAGCCAGACAAAAAGCGGGGTGCCGGGTTTATGATTCTTTACTGCCCAGTCGCTTATGGCATAAGTGAAATCCTCTTTTGTCAGATTTCTGCTCTCATTTTCCGGAGGAACATCTGTCACATAATCATTTTCCCCGTTCCCGTTGAAATCAATCCATGTCACTGGACACATAAAATAAATATCTGCATTTCTGAATCCCCTGATAGTGAAAATCCGGTATGCAGTGGTGGCAAGTTCCTGTGTGGTTTTCCACAGGGTATTGGTCGCTGCCGCGCCCCCTCCGGCAAGAAGAACCAGTCTGCCCGGAGAATTGGCATCTATGACAATTTCATCTGTGATTTCAGTTGTTGTCTGATTTCCGGCTCTGTCAGAAAAACGGGCATACACTGTCCGTGTTCCCTCACCGGATATTAATTTCCATGGTGCGGTTTTGGCATATGAAACAGGTTCTGACCAGTAAAGACCGTCATTGGAAAATGCCATTTTGCCCACACCTGAAAGGCTGTCTGCTGCTGAAAGGGAAAGCGTGACTTCCGGAGAAAAGGTTTTTGCATCCCCGCTGTTGATCAGCACACTGCCGTTTGCAGGGGGAACCGTGTCAATGAAAAAGGGACCCAGATGCATGGTGGGACTGACGGCTCCGCTGCTGTTCACTGTGCGGATGTGAAAATAGTGACTGCTGCCGTCTGCAAGAGGGGGACTGACAAACCGGGTGTCTGCGGTTTCCACTGTGCTGTCCGGATCTGCAAATGCCGCAGTGTTCAGGAGATAGGAATATCCCGCGACACCGGTGGAATCCTGTCCCGGATTCCATGTGATGTCAATAGTATTGTCACTGCTCCAGGTATTGATGGCCGGATCACAGGTTTTCAGGCTCGGAGGAGTGGGAACCAGCGGATTGCCTTCACTGTAATGCAGAATGGTTCCGCCGGCTCCCACAGCAAAAACCTCTGTGTCTGTTCCCCATACCGTGTGAATATCCCCGGAAATGCCGGTATCCATTGGCTGCCAGACACTGCCCCTGTAACGGAGAATTGTACCGTTTTTTCCCGAAGCAAAAACATCAGATTCATTTCTTCCCCATATGCCTTTGAGATCAGAACCTGTTCCTGAATTCATGGATGTCCATGAACTGCCGTCATACTGCACAATGGTTCCCTTCTGTCCCACAGCAAAGACTTTGGAACCGTTGCACCATGTACGGATGAGCCAGTTAGAAGTTCCTGAATTCATGGGTGTCCAGGAACTGCCGTCATAATGCAGGAGCGTGCCTTTGTCTCCTGATGCAAACATATTGGAACCGGACGTTCCGGATATGCTTTCAAGCGCGGCAAACCCTCTTTCTTTGCCCACAGCAGTCTGCCAGGAACTGCCGTTGTAATGCCAGATGATTCCGCTTATCGAAAAAAGGGAAGATGCATCGGTTACTGAAAAATACACATCAGCAGATTCGGAAGGTCCCCAGGCTCCGCCGATAAATGTAAGGGCGGACATATGTGTCGGCGTGATATTGGTCCATGTGTTTCCGTCATAATGCAGGATGATGCCTCCGCCGACCAGCCCGATATCCCCGCCTGTGGCAAAAACATCCTGTCCGGATTTTCCCCAAACCCCTTCAAGGGCAAAGCCTGTGCCTGAATTCATGGTGCGCCATGAGCTTCCGTCATATTTGAGTATGAGGCCGTTTTCACCCACAGCAAACACTTCAGACCCGGAACCTGCCCACACTCCTTCCAAAGTCACGGTGGTTCCGGATTCCATTTTTGTCCATTCCGCAGCATTTCCTGAAACAGAACACATCAGAAAAACAAATGATGCAAACAGTAATTTAAACGTTCTCATGCTTTTTTCTCCTTTTTGCAATTTGAAATAATGGTTAAACCTTCTATAATATCTGATTGACATAATAATGCAATTGCATTACTTTATATTTAATACGGAATCAAACTTATAAAGGAATGATCCTCTAATCATATTTGTATATCAGCATGTTACAATCTGATATGTTTAAATGCAGTATCAACCCAATATCAAAATCGGGAGATTATGACTATGCCTCAGTTATCTTTATACAGTCATTCAAAACTTACAACCCGGTATCAGACAACAATCCCTCAGGTAGTGAGAGAAGTTCTTGGCTTGGAAAAACATGATAAAATATGCTATACAGTTCAGTCTGATGGGAAAGTGCTTATATCCCGTGAAGAAAAAGTTGAAAAAGACCCTGTCTTAGCTAATTTTTTAACTTTTTTGGCTAATGATATGATTCAAAATCCTCATAATGTCAGAGAAACTGATTCTGACTTGCGAGATCGCATCCAATCACTTGTATCTGATGTTGATATTGATTTGGATAGTCCACTTTCCGAAGAGGACGAATAATTTTGACAAAATCGAAACCATTGATCATAAACGGATGGACAATATTTGCCCATTCTTTGTTTTTAGACCAACTTGAAGAATTGATAAAACAGGTCGAATTTTTGCATAAGAAATATCCTTCCAATTACTCTAAAAAAAATGCTTCCAAACGACTGGCGGCAATTGCAAAATTAGTATTTGAAATTATCCCTCAAGATCCGACACATCCAAAATACCGCCAGGGAAATACTCTGGGCGATAGTTATAAACATTGGTTTCGGGCAAAATTTTTTCAACAATATCGTCTTTTCTTTCGCTATCACTTAGAAAGCAGGATAATTGTTTTTGCCTGGGTAAACGATGAAGATACTAAACGCTCGTAGATCGGACAAAAAGACGCTTACCAAATTTTTAAGAAAATGCTTAACAATGGGAATCCGCCAAATGACTGGGATGAATTATTCAAACAGGCAAAATTGGAAATGAAGCGTCTTAAAAAAGCAGTTACCAAAATTTAAAATTGAACGAAGACTACCCGGCGCCAACTCGGACGCAAAAAGTTTCCGGTCGCTATCGCTCCTTCCCACCTTTTGTTTCGTTCCCACGCGGGATTGTCAATGGCATTAAGTTAAAAGCGGCGGAGTTCCGAACTGAAAGTTTGGGACACTGAAATGATTACAGATTCCTCTGCCAAACTTTCAGTTTGGCACTCCTTTGATTCCTCAACTTAATGACATTGACGCGGGAGCGTGGGAACGAGTTGTTTTATTTATCGCTGACCTTCCGCAGAATATACACGGCTTCCTCCACCCCGATTTTCCCGTCTCTGTTCACATCCGCAGCAGTATTCACATTTCCTGCATTTATTCCGCACGCGGTTTTCAGAGCCAGAATGGCATCGGCCAGATCCACTGTTTCATCTCCGTTCACATTTCCCGGAGCCGGGGGATCAGCACCGTTTTCCACTGACAGCCGGATTTCCTGACTGACGGTATTGCCGCCGGTGTCCTGCACAAAAAAGGTGAGGATATAATCTCCGTTGTAGGGAAAGTTATAGTTTCCCTCAAACCTGTTGTCATTATCCGGATCACTCAGTTCCGCCCGGTCAAAACTGTAAAGCGGGGTCTGGAAATCACCGGCATTTTCAAGGGTTTCAAATCCGGGGGGAATAATGCTCACCCATGCGCTTTCCAGCCCTTCCGCGTCTGCCCCTTCCACAAAAAGGGGATGATTTCCGGCATTGATAATCTGATTCGGGGTCAGGGAAATGATTTCCGGCAGAATATCACCCACCACAAATGTGCCGCCGATGTAAAAATCCGCGGCCGCCAGTTCATTTCTGATCTGGGGTTCCTGTTTTTTGAACAGGCGGTAGTTCCCCATTTCTTTCCGGGCTTTGAAAAAGCAGTTTCTCAGACTGTCGCCCTGTGCCACCTGATCGAAGAAAAAGCGGGAAAAGGACTGGATACCGTCCTGGTCGTAATTGGCAACCTCGGTATTGCTGGAACTGATGAGAATCCGCTGCTGCTCACCCGTGGGGAGAAGTTTTTCAATAAAGGTTCCGGAATGGCAGGCTTCCGCAATGATGACAATTTTGCACCCGGTGGCAGTCTGGAGGGCATCCAGCCAGATGTCCAAATCCTGGGCTTTGAGATATTGGCCCGCGTTGATTTTAAACTGCCCCACCCCGCCGTGATCTGCCAGGTAGAGAATCAGGGGACGGTTTGCGCCCACCAGCGGCTCCTGTCCGGGCCGGTACAGATTCTCCAGGTAATTTTGCAGAATGCCGACCGTGGGGGAATGCTCATCCACGAAAATATCATCTGTGCCGTTGCCGTCCAAATCATAGTTGTGGGTGAAATCACTGATATAGTAAATCTGATCGTGATCAAACCGGCGTTTCTGCAATATCTGGTAAAAACGGTTGGCCAGAAATTCCGTGGTTTTCCAGAGAGTGTTCTGATCCATTCCGCCACCGGCCAGAATCAGGGCATGTCCCACTTCTATGCCCGGATACAGCACCAGGGGCAGGCTGACGGAACCCGTATAATCCTCATTTCCGCCCCATGCGGCCTTGAATTTCCAGATGCCCGGCAGGTTTTCCTCCAACGTATAGTTAAAAGAGCGTTTTCCTCCGGACTGTGTGAAAAGCCCTTCCACGGTTTCCGGCACATTCAGGCCCGGTTTCAGGATTTCAAAATACAGTGGCTGACCTTCATAGGGCGGGGATAGTTCAATGCCGATGCTGACCGTATCCCCCGGTTCAGGCGGATTTTCATCAGATGTCGTGACACGGATTTCCGATTTTCCCCGCGTGACAGTAAAGGCCGAAATTTCGCTTTCACATGCGGCAACATGGGCATTGCCCACCCATGATGCTCTGACTTCATATTCCCCTGTTTCCTGCGGCAGGTAAGAAAAGCGGAATGCGCTGTTTTCCCCGATGACTGAGGGAGATGATGTCCACTGCAACTCACCGGATTTTCTGACCTGAACTGTCACAGCCGTTCCCGAAACCTGCCAGGGAAGCAGTTGCCCGTATATTTCGGCTTTTTCCCCCAGCCGGTAAGATTCTTTCTGCGGCAAAGCCGTAATCCGACCCTGACCGGTCGCTATGTTCACAATCTTCAGACTGCACTGGCTATGATGACTGCGGTTTTCACTGATGCCGTTGATGGTAAAAGTATAATCTCCGGGAGCCGCTGAATAGGGAATATCCAGCCGGAGTGCGGCCATGCCTGTGGGTTTTACCGGGTTGCCGGTAAATGTTTTGGTAATACCCGAAGGCAGTGAACCGGTGGCCGAAAGGGACACCGCTTCTGCAAAACGGTCTTCCCCGATTACGGTAATATGAAATACAATGGAATCCCCCGCGGCCACCATGCCGGATGTTTCCATGAGTTCCAGGCGGAAATCCCCGCCAATGAGGGCCGCGGGAACGGCGCTGACCGGAGCAGTGGCATCGCTTTCCGATCCGCTGCTGACTGCTGTGATTTTATACCAGTATGCAAGACCGTTGATAAGATTTTCATCTGTGAATACCTGATACCATTTCCTCTCATTCTCGTTATAATCGGGATTGTAATGGGGATCGGATGTGAGCTGTACATAAAAACCGTTTTCCGCATCACTGCGGTAAATATGATA
Organism: Desulfobacteraceae bacterium; assembly: GCA_011390755.1. Taxonomy (GTDB): domain Bacteria; phylum Desulfobacterota; class Desulfobacteria; order Desulfobacterales; family Desulfococcaceae; genus JAABRU01. The sequence continues at coordinate 45,426 of JAABRU010000012.1, forward strand.
ACCTTCTGTTTCCGGTGATAAAGGTTCATCCCATTGCAGGGTGACAGCGTGACTGCCGGATGTGGCTCTAAGTCCCGCGGGCGTATTCGGACCGGGGACGGATTCCAGGGTGATGCTGTCTGTAATACTGATGCTTGTCCAGTTTCCCAGCATATCGGAAAAACGGGCATATACAGTCTTGATCCCCAAACCGGATGACAGTGTCCAGTCTGCGGATGCGGCATAGGGGACAGGAGAAGACCAGTTGACATTGTCATTGGAAAACGCCATCTGTGAAAGACCGGAACCGGAATCGGCTGCGGAAATGCTGAGGATAACGCTTTGGGATGAGGTGGAGGCCGCATTGCTGTTGACAGTGATGCTGCCGGTGGGGGGAAGATTGTCTATTTTGAAGGGGCCGACATGCAGGGTGGGGCTGGTGTTGCCCGCGTTGTCAACGGTGCGGATGTGGAAGTAATGGTTGGCTCCGTCCGAAAGTGGGGAACCGGTAATCTGATTCAGGTCTGTTTCAACAATGTTGTCAGGATCGGTGATGGGGGATGTGTCGAAAATACAGGAATATCCGGCCACACCGGAGCCGCTGTCTTCACCGGGGTTCCAAGCCACTCCTACGGTATTGTCTTTGGCCCAGGTATTTACGGGGGGATAGGCGGCCGCGAAGATGGGGGCAGTCGGGGGAGTGGTATCGTTAGATATTTCAATATAAACATTGGATGCGGTATATGCATAACTGCCGAACTGTATATCATCTGTAACATCATTGTAAGCGATCCGGCAGTATCCGTTTTCTCCCCAACCCTTTCCCCAACTGTTTTTTACTGTAAAATACTGTCCATCATCATTATAAGCCACGACCAGCAGACTGAGATATCCGCTATATGAACCGTCTCCATTATAATCGTAAATTCCGCCGGAATAAGAAGTAAAAGAATTATCACTCGGCACTTTGATTGTTGCAATGACCGGTCCGGTCTGTAAAAGTGTTTTTAAATCGTAAACGGTCGTATCACCGGCTACGCCCCAATGATAAGTAAATTGTGTGATTTTTTGCACAAATGACGGGGAAGCACATTTGTCCTCACAGTTTCCGTCTGCTGAAATATAGGGATAGCAGGATTCCGGGGGGATACCTTCATCCCGGATATATGTTAATGCCTGGCTGATTGAACCGCCTTCACAGTCAGATGTGGGAATACATGATATAATCGTCTGTTCGGAAAGATCCTGCTCGACTCCGAGTCCGACCTGATTTCCAAGATTTTCCACCAAAGCCGTTGCCGAAAAAGCCCAGCAGCCCCCACAGGTCATCAGGCTTTTTACCGGGCTGTCATATTGGCTCCAATCCACTGAGGAAGGCATGGATTGTCTTGATTTCAGACTGATTTCAGGATCACCGTAAAGACTCAGACCTGTAAAATTCATCCAGTTATATTCACTTGCCGGTATCAGCGTTTTTTTCATTTCCTGCATGGCATAACCGACGGTCATTTCATCACCGATCAGTCTGTTGGCATATTCATAAATAATCCCCATTGAAGTTGCGCTTCCTGAAAAATCGGTTTGCCCCGGAGAATACCATCCTTCACGGGTTTGCCCTATAGTAGCAACTGCTCCGTTTTTCAGAAGAGAATAGGACAGGTTATTATTGGTTTCAGGATGTGCAGATGAAGTGGCTCCTAAAAAGAAAATTCCCGGATGATTGTTATTCAGAAGCAACGTGCTGGAAGTATCAATAATATCAGATACCACAGTGGTATATCCATGACTCATTGTAAATACGACTCCAAAGTCAGAACTATCCAGAATACCCGTAAAATTATTTATGCTGCAAGGTACCGTTTCAGGAGCAGGGATAAGACTGTAGTTGTCAGCATACATCCGGTGATAATTCAATCCATTAGGAACAACAATATCATTTTTGATGGATTCTCCCAGATGATAACCGGGAGTACTTTCGTTCAAAGAATTCATTGCCAGCAGTATCTTATTACGCCAGTCAATATTCGTTTCATTTGAGAAGGATATTATTTTGGCAAAGATATTATCCAAATCCTCTATCACACCGTAATAAGGAATTCTCCCTACAACCACGTCGTAATTCCTGTCCACACCGCCTTCTCCGAAATCATCTCCCCATTCCCCATATTTTCCGTCATTATCCAAATCCCAGTTTCCCGTAAGATCAGCATAATAATCATCCGATGGGGTTTCTTTATATTCAGTGATAGAAGTTGCATTGTTTCTTGGCCAAAGCATTTTCATGGGAACATTTCCAGTATCCGGATGCGGATTGCCAACGAGCAAGACATATTCTATGTTATACGTCAGATAATTGTTTTTTAACCAGTTGCGGATATTTTCAGCCGCCGTGTCACCTGTTCCGCCTCCCCATGAGTTTTCTGTAACAACATAAACATTAAAACCCCGGATCATTTTATCTGTTACAAATGCTGAAAGATTGACAGAATTGGAAAAAATTGAACTTGTGGTAATAATAGCATAGGATTTAGTCGATGAACCTCTTGGTGATAATGCTTTCTGGTCGGCATCCGGGATAGTCCCTCCGAAAGCCAAAGAACAGGACAACATAATGAAACTGACAAAAATAACTGTGATTCTCATAGACATTTCCTCCTTTGTATATGGTTTTATTTGCTTATCTGCCAAGGAAGTCATTAAGACTTCCTGTAATTTCAAAGAATTGGGCGAAGCCCAATTGGGCACTCGTTCCCACGCTCTGCGTGGGAACGCCTTTGGGACGCTTCGCGTCCCGTGTGGTTGCTGTCTGTTCCCGGTTTTCCGGGGCGATTACTGAACACGATTATGCAGGATTATTAATGAATTACAGAATTAAAAAATCCTGACATCCTGTATCATCCTGCATAATCGTGTTCAGAAAATGTCTGAACCGGGATTCAGAGATTAACCCGGATTTTCTGTTGTCTGAACCGCAGATTATCATGATGGGTATGACGGACTGTGATGAAAAAATCATGGTCATCAGGAATATCTGCGGTTCGGACAGCAAAGCCCTGAAAGGGCGTATTGGTACAGCCCGGGGTGAAGCCCTGGGAAACAGGGACAAAAATATTGTAAGCCCTGAAGGGGCGTATTACCTTATTGTTTTTCAGATATATAATTTCCTAATCCGCCCTTTCAGGGCTTACAATTATACATAATCTCTTTACCCAGGGCTTCACCCTGGGCTTTATCAATACGCCCCTTTGGGGCTTATCCCGGTCAATCCCGAAATCCTGAAAATCCCGGTTCAGACAAATGAATCCCGGTTCAGACAGTTTACGGGAGGCAGAGCCTCAATACCGTTAATTAAGGATTTTCCGGAGTGCCAAAATGGAGTGAAACGGAATTTTGGCAGGATTTTCCGAATCTTTTCAGTGTCCCAAACTTTCAGTTCGGGACTCCGCCAACCTTAACTTAATGACATTGAGGCGGAGCCTGGGAACGAGTAACATTCATCATTTAACATTCATCATTTCCCTATCCCCGCTGTCACCTGCAGCGCATGGATGGCCTCTTCCAGCCCTATTTTCCCGTCCCCGTTCACATCACAGGAACCCTGCACGTTCATCTGGGGGATATTGCTGACAGGGTTCGCTCCGGTCTGCACATTAATGGGAACTGTCACGGGATTCATGCCGGAAGCCGTAATGACAAGGCTGTAGGGACCCGGAGTTACATTTTCCAGCCGGAAATAACCGTTGCTGTCTGTCACGGTGCTGTATGCTGTATTGGAAAGGGAAACTGCCGCATTGATGACACTCAGATCCGTATGACCGGCCAGTGCGGTGCTCACATAACCGGATACCGTATTTGTACCGGAAGTTCCTCCGGTCTGAATTACCCCGGTTTGGAGCGGAATGCCCATGAAACTCTGATTATCTGCCGCGAATACGGCAATATTGTAAGTGCCGTTTACGGTAAAGGAACCATAGCTTCCTTCGTAGCGGTTTCCGCCCACGGATTTGAGTTCAATCATGGGCATATCCGTGACCGGATCATCGGGCGAAACCGTATAATCCGGCGGCGTAATCACTGCCCACACCCTGCTGATGCCGTCCGCATCCACCACATTTTCCGCATAAATCTTTGCGGATGTGGGACCGTTCAGGGTCTGTGCGGGAGAAACACTGCCGATAAAGGGAATATCCGCACCGGAAACAATTCCATTTCCCAAAACAACTGCCTGGGCCAGGGTTTTATCCTCTTTTTCATTGCCGATACCGTTTGCATTGGCATCCAGCAGGGGAACCTGCCGGGGAGTATGGGGATTCCGGTATGTTTTGCCGATATTTTCCGATGCGGAAATATAGGAATTGTAAAAACTGTCGCCGTTGAAAATACTTGCCCAGAACATAAAGGAAAAAGAAATTTTCCCCTGAAGAAAAAACATGGATTCCTCATCTTTTCCCGCACTGCTGACCAGAATTCTTGTTTTTCCTGCCGGAGGTGTGAGCAGGGGCAGAAAACTTCCGGAACGGCAGGCATCATAGACCAGCACCAGTTTTCCGGGAATGGTATTCTGTATGCTGTCCAGCCAGGTATCCAGTTCTGTGGCATAGAGCAGTTCCGCAGGTCCCATGCGGAAGGTTCCGTCACCGCCGTGATCCGTCATATAAATAAAGAGATCATCCGCATCATAGGCCCAGGAGGTAATGGCCGTCTGCAGATTCGCATTTGTGGCATTGGCATCCACATCCGGGGTTCCGTTTCCGTCAATATCCAGCCGGGTATCCGCAGAAAGATAATAAATACTTTCGCTGTCATAGCCCTGATAGGTTAAGGCACGGTAGGCGAAACTGGCGCAGAGCTGGGTGGCATTCCATAGGGTATTTTGCGGAAAAGGGCCTCCGCCTGCCACAATAATGGCTTTTGTTTTCCGTTCAATCAGATTGGCTTTACGGAATACCTGCACCCTGTGGTTGTTGGTGTCGGAAACATAAATTTTACCGTTGGGCCCGATGCAGGAATAGGTGGGTTCATTTAATGACCCCGCATCGGAACCGTATGCGCCAATCCGGGCGACAAACTGTCCGGAGGAGGTGAATTTCTGAATGCGGTGATTGTCCGTGTCTGTGACATACACATATCCCTGTGCATCAACAGAGATTCCTTCCGGATTTTTTAACTGTCCGTCTCCTGTGCCGTAAGAACCCCATTTGGCAAGAAACACACCTTCGGATGTAAATTTCTGAATCCGGTCATTTGAGGTGTCAGCCACATAAATATTCCCTGCCGTATCTGCTGCCAATCCCCGGGGATAATAAAACTGCCCGTCTCCGGTTCCGCTGCTTCCCCATTGTCTGAGAAAAACCCCCTGGGATGTGAATTTCTGAATGCGGTGATTTCTCAGATCACTCACATACACATTGCCGTTTCCGTCAACAGCAATACCTCTTAATCCGTCAAACTGCCCGTCCCCGGTTCCTTCACTCCCCCAATTCAGAATAAAAGTTCCGTCCGGTCCGTATTTCTGCACCCGGTCGGTATAGCCGTCTGTGACATAAATATTGCCGCTGCTGTCAGGGGCAATGGCTACGGGATAATACATATCTCCGTCTCCGTAACCGGCTCTTCCGAATTTCATCTGAAAAGCACCGTCCGCATTGAATTTCTGGATACGGTTGTTGTACATATCCACCACATAAATATTGCCGCTTCCGTCTGCCGCAATGCCGTGGGGGGTGTGAAAAGCCCCGTCATCTGATGAAGTGCTTCCCCAGCCGTTAAGAAACTGATGGGTGGAATCATATATTTTGATGCGGTCATTGTCACAGTCGGCCACATAGATATTTCCGTTTTTGTCTATGGCAATTCCCTGGGGAATCCGGAATCCCCAACTGCCGAAACAGCAACTGCCGAACTTTTCGATAAAAGTTCCGTCCGGAGAGAATTTCTGTATGCGGTGGTTCCAGGAATCTGTCACATAAATATCCCCGTCTGCGTTTATCGCAATTCCGGCAGGTGTGTTAAACATGCTTTCACCGGTTCCGCTGCTTCCCCATTTGACAAGAAACGCACCATTGGCAGTAAATTTCTGAATCCGGTGATTTTTGCTGTCTGCCACATAAATATTTCCGCTGCTGTCTGTGGCAATTCCGTAAGGTTCATTAAACTGCCCGTCTTCGCTTCCCTCACTTCCCCACTTGGCAAGAAATGTACCATTGGAAGTGAATTTCTGAATCCTGTGGTTGCTGCTGTCTGTCACATAGAGATTTCCGGCTGCATCAATGGCAATTCTTCTGGGATTGTAGAATTCACCGTCTCCGGTTCCGTATTTTCCCCATTTTGTAATAAATACACCATCGGAACTGAATTTCTGTATCCGGTGGTTCCATCGGTCTGCAATGTAAATATTCCCTGCAGAATCAATGGCCAGACCGTAAGGCCCGTTAAACTGCCCGTCCCCGCTTCCCTCGCCGCCCCACATTTTCATAAATGTGCCGTCCGGGCTCAGTTTGCGGATCCGGTCGGTATCCCCTTCGAGAACATAGATATTCCCGGAGGCATCGGCGGCCACATCCGTGGGATAACTGAAATACCAGGGCTGCTGCACAGAGGGCCAGGCTTTCTCAAATCTGTATTCTTCCGCAGCAGACACAGCAAAGGGGGATGCAATGATTGCAATGATTGCAATGATGAAACACAGGGATACCAGCATACATTTTTCTGACTTCATTTTTTTCTCCTTTCCTTTTGTGTGTTATAGATTGTCTGAACCCGGATTCACGGGATTCAGGGATGAACCGGGATTTTTCTTGTCTGAACCGCAGATTATCATGATGGATATGATGGACTGTGATGATAAAAATCATAGTCATCTGCGATATCAGGATTATCTGCGGTTCGGACAGCAAAGCCCTGAAAGGGCGTATTACCTTTTATTTTTCAGATATATAATTTCCTAATCCGCCCTTTCAGGGCTTAGAATTGTACATAATCTCTTTACCCAGGGCTTCACCCCGGGCTTTATCAATACGCCCCTTTGGGGCTTATCCCGGTCAATCCCTAAATCCTGAGAATCCCGGTTCGGACAGTTTACGGGAGGCAGAGCCTCCGAAAATGCGTTCCCAGGCGGAGCCTGGGAACGAGTTGATTTTTTTCACTGTCCACTGACTTTCCGCAGGATATACACTGCCTCCTCCAATCCGATTTTCTGATTGTTGTTTATATCGGCTCCCGCGCTGATGTTCTGACCGGTCATATCCTGTCCTGTGCAGATTTTCAGGGCCAGGATGGCATCGGCAAGGTCGGTTTTTCCGTCTCCGTTCACATCTGCGGGAGATGAATCTGTATAAATATTCACAGGTTCGGATGCGGCCACGTTTCCGAACTGGTCTTTGGCGTAGAAGGTGAGGATGTAGCGGCCCGGCTTTGCGAAGTTTTCATATGTGGCCGTGTAGGTCATGTTGTCATCCGGATCGGAAAGATTGAAGAATTCCAGTTCTATGTTCTGGTAGTTTCCGCTCATGTCCGGCACATAGTCCGGAGGCTGTACCGTAGCCCAGACTCTTTTCATGTGCGCATTTGCCGTGAGGGTGAAGGTTGCAGAGGTTCCGGAAAGTTCTGTTTTTTCCAATGCCGTGATTTGGGGCCAGGGGGAACCGGTGGCAAAGTCTCCGCCCAGTTTGATGGCAGATGCCAGCATTCCGTCATTGGTGTCATATTTTCCGTCTCCGTTGTCATCCAGTTGCGGGGTCTGGTAAAAGGTGAGGTTGGATTCCTGCAGACGGCGCAGGGATTTGGAAAAAGCCTGTTGCAGGCTGTTGTTTTCAAACAGATAGCGCAGGAAATGGTGCGTAAAGCTGCTGTTGCCGAAGTTGTCGTAGTTGACAATATGGTTTGAAGCCGATGTGATGACAATGCGTCCCTGTTTTTTCAGCCGGGACATGAATTCGCCCGAATAGCAGGATTCGTTGATGACAATGACCTGTCCTCCGGTTGCGGTTTCATAAGTGCTGAGCATGGTGCTGAGTTCGTTTGCATACAGGATTTCTCCGGGGGAAATCATGAAATAGGGGCCGTGAATGCCGTCATCGCTGTAACCGTGGTCTATGATGTAGAGGAAAAGCGGGGTTCCGGGGGTGTATGCTTTCACAGCCCGGTCAGTGATGGCGTATTCCAGATCAGCTTTTGTGATGTTGCGGTCTTCATCGGGCCGGGGGCAGTCCACAATATGGTCGTCATAACCGTCTCCGTTAAAGTCTGCCCATTTTTCCGGGGACATGAAATAGATGTCGGTATTTTTGAAGCCGCGGGCGTTGAAGATGCGGTAGGCGGAGGTGGCGAGTTCCATTGTGGTAGGCCAGAGGGGGTTGGTGCGGGCGGCGCCGCCTCCGGCTAAGAGGATCATGTGGCCGGGGGATTGGGTGGAGGGGGGGAAGGAGATGCGGGTTAGGCCGTATCCTCCTACCCAAAGGGAATCATCTGAAGTTTGGAGAAGAGACCAAATAATACTATCTGATGCCAAACCGCTGTTGGCAGAATTAAAAACTGCCCACTGGTCTTTTGTGTAATCAAAGCGGGCAAGACCGCCGCTTATTCCCAACCATACTGCATCGTCAGATGTCAGTAGAAATGACCAAATCCTTTTATTTATCAGTACGCTGTTTTCGGCATTGAAAACCGTCCATTGATCTTTTTCATAATCAAAGCGGGCAAGATTGTAGAGTGTTACTATCCATACAGCGCCGTCGGATGCCTCTTGAATGCCATAAATTCTGTGATCCGGCAGTCCGCTGTTGTCCATATCAAAAACTGTCCACTGATTTTTGCTGTAATCAAAGCGGACAAGACCGTACCATGTTCCTACCCAGACAGCACCGTCGGATGTCTGCAAAAGAGAATTAGTAGTGTTATGCGGCAGTCCGCTGTTATCCTTATTAAAAACTGTCCACTGATCTTTGCTGTAATCAAAGCGGGCAATACCGTGCCATGTTCCTACCCAGACAGCATCGTCGGATGTCTGCAAAAGAGAATAAATATTGTTATCCGGCAGTCCGCTGTTATCCGTATTAAAAACCGTCCACTGATCTGTGCCGTAGTCAAAGCGGGCAAGACCGTAATCATATGCTCCCACCCAAACAGCATCATCGGATGTTTTCTGAAGCATGTTAATATTAAGCGGTAGTCCACTGTTATCTATATTAAAAATCGTCCAATGATCTGTGCCGTAGTCAAAGCGGGTAAGTTTGCCAGCATCCATCCAGACAGCACCGTCGGATGTCTGTAAAAGAGAATCAATACTATTACTCGACATTCCGCTGTTGTTCGTATCAATGACTATCCACTGATCTTTGCTGTAATCAAAGCGGATAAGACCTTCCAGTGTTCCCGCCCAGACAGCACCGTTGGATATTTGCAGAAGGGAGTAAATACTGTTATGCGGCAATCCGCTGTTGTCCGTATTAAAAACTGTCCACTGATTTTTGTCATAATCAAAGCGAGCAAGACCTTCCTGTGTTCCCGCCCAGACAGCACTGTCGGATGTCTGTAGAAGAGACAGAATGGATACATTCGGCAGGTCGCTGTTGTCCGTATCAAAAACCGTCCACTGATCCTTGCCGTAATCGAAGCGGACAAAACCTCCGGCCCTTGTTCCCACCCAGACAGCGCCGTCAAATGTCTGCAAAAGGGACAGAATAGACCTATCTGGCAGTCCGCTGTTGTATGTATCAAAAACCGTCCACTGATCTTTTCCGTAATCAAAGCGGGCAAGACCGTGCCATGCTCCCACCCAGACAGCACCGTCGGATGTCTGCAAAAGGGCGTGAATAGAGCCATCCGGCAGTCTGCTGTTATCCGTATCAAAAACCGCCCATTGATCTTTTTCGTAATCAAGACGGACAAGCCCGTACCATGTTCCCGACCAGACAGCACCATCAAATGTTGACAAAAGGGAATAAATATGGTTATCTGGTAGCCTACTGTTGCCAGTATTGAAAATTGTCCACTGATCCTTTTCATAAACAAATCGAACAAGGCCGTTGTCTGTTCCTATCCATATGGCTCCGTCAGATGATTGAATAAGACATCTTATATAGAGTCCTGGAATTTCCTTTAAATAAAACTTCTTTTCGCCTGTTCCAATATTTAGTCTGACAAGTCCTCCTCTTGTCCCCACCCATAAAATATCGCTGTCCCTGTTATCCTGAATCATTGAAGTAATTTCCGTTGTATCTGAATAAATGGTATAAACCGCATTTTCAGGATCGAATATGCTTGATGAAACAGTAATGGTTTTTGAAACAAAACCGAAACCATCCAAAGCATCAAAAACCGTCAGTCTCACGGTATATTCCCCATCTTCCCGGTAATAATGACTGTCTTTCACCAATGCGGATGTTCCCCCGTCCCCGAAACTCCACACATAGGAATAGGGGGCAGTGCCGCCGGATACGACGGCCTCGAATTCCACTTCCAAAGGCAGCACAGCCTGCTCCGGCACGGTTTTGATCTGCACCGTGAGCGCAGCCAGAGATACAAGGGGATACAGGAAAAAAAACGCAAGTGCATAAAACAATGTACTGAAACAGCCTGATGATCTTTGCATGACAATTCTCCTTTTTTGCTGGTTGTTTTGTTTTTTGTCTGAACCCGGATTCACGGGATTTACGGATTAACCGGGATTCACATTATCTGCGGTTCGGACAGCAAAGCCCTGAAAGGGCGTATTGGTACAGCCCAGGGTGAAGCCCTGGGAAACAGGGAAAAAAATATTGTAAGCCCTGAAAGGGCGTATTACCTTTTATTTTTCAGATATATAATTTCCTAATCCGCCCTTTCAGGGCTTACAATTATACATAATCTCTTTACCCAGGGCTTCACCCTGGGCTATACCAATACGCCCCTTTGGGGCTTATCCCGGTCAATCCCTAAATCCTGAAAATCCCGGTTCAGACGGTCTTCCGATGACAACTACAAGGATTTATGTAAGAAAGGATTTGGGAAAGGACTGCGGAAAAATCCTTTCTTATAAAAAATCCATGTAGTTATAAACAGCCTGCATAATCATAGAATGATCTGCATTCCTGCATGAAACGTGGGAACGAGGTCAAAAACACAAATGACCGGAACGCGTGCAAGGGCATCCCGGCCATTTGTAATTTCATAAATATGTCGGGTTACGCTTCGCTAACCCGACCTTGTATTATGTGAAACATGGTTTGACCGGTTCCATGCGATGAACTATGATGCTGTCCCGAAAATGTTTTCCGGCCCGCCCGGTGGCCCGGGCCACCGGGCGGGCGGCGGTGACGAGGTCGTCCCGACCCCGGACTCCGAGTCCGTGTGTAGCCGGATCCGTTACCGCCATTTTTACCCCGGACAGTCGCATGGGGCTGAAATGACCCCGCATTTGCAAGGAAGGGATTTTTTATGAATAATTGTATCGGCATAGATATCTCCAAAAATACTTTTGATGTTCATTTTCTGAGTAACGGTTCTGATCATCGCTTTGACTATAATCCTGATAACATTGATAAAGCTGCCGCCATGTTTCGCTCTGCCGCCCCGGATCTGATTGTCATGGAAGCCACTGGCGGATATGAGACTGACCTGGCAGCGGAACTTCAGTCTGCCGGACTGCCTGTTGCGGTTGTCAATCCGAAACGGATCAGAAATTTTGCCAAAGCCCTCGGGCAGACTGCCAAAACAGACAGAATCGACGCCCGTGTCATAGCTGAATTCGGTGCGGCACTTCAACCTCCGGCCGGTGAGGCCGTTGATGAGACAACCCGTAAAATCAGGGCTCTGACCGCACGGAAACGCCAACTCATAAGTATCCGTACTGCCGAAAAAAACCGTACGGAGCACATCCGGGATGAGATCATTGAAAAGAGCATCCGGACGCTTATCTCCGCAACTGAGGAGCAGATCTGTGAGATCGAAAATCAGATCCGTATTCTCATCACATCATCCTCCGATCTGAAACAGAAGGCTGAAATAATTCAGTCTTTCAAAGGGATCGGGGAGAGCACCGCCGCCGGACTGATAAGCGGACTGCCGGAAATCGGAACAATGAACAGAAGGCAGATCGCATCCCTTACCGGCACGGCACCGGTAAACCGGGACAGCGGGCAGTTCCGCGGAAAACGCATGACCGGAGGCGGGCGCTGTGAGATCAGAACCCTGCTTTATATGCCTACTCTTGTTGCAATACAGCATAATCCGGACATCCGTAATTTTTACAACCATCTGATTAATAAAGGTAAAAATAAAATGGTTGCAGTTGTGGCCTGTATGAGAAAGATACTGGTGATCCTTAACTCCATGGTTAAAAATAATCAACCCTGGGAACCGAAAACTGCTTGACTTTGATAACAGTCGCTACGCACTACGAACGCATACTGGAAATTTACAAACCCGCCACCTTCCGGAGGATATACACGGCATCTTCCAGCCCAATCCGGGAGTCTCCGTTTGCATCTGCACCGGAATTTGGGTAATCCGGCACAATCTGAGAAGAAACCGCAGCACCGGTCACAGCTTTCAATGCAAGAATGGCATCTGCCAGATTTACAGACAAATCCCCGTTCATATCCCCTTTGGCAAATCCCTGTCCATTGGTCTGAATGATCCTTGTCAGGCCGGGCAGGGAAAAACTTCCCTGTGAATCTTTGGCATAGATATTGACATGGTACGTTCCGTTAAGGGTGAATCCCTCATAAGTTCCCTGATAATTCCCGGCATTGTCCGGTCCCATCAGTTCAATTTCCGGCAGTTCCAGCACCGGATCACCGGGGGACGGCGCATGGGAACCCGGCGGAATGATAACAGCCCAGACCCGGATAATGGGATTCAGACTCAGGATGTCACCTGCGGAAATATCCGCGTCTGTTTCCCCGTTTAACACCTGATCCGGGGACACCATGCGAATCAGGGGCGGAGAAGAGGCACTCATTGCCCCCCGTCCGATGATGATATTATCTGCCAGCACCTTATCCTCTTTTTCATTTCCTGTTCCATTGCCGTTGGACTCAATCAGGGCTGTCTGAAATTGTGCCATCATATCCCGTCCAAAGAAAAACGCATCGTCCAGAGGGGAACCGTTATAGATAAGAGACCAGAAATGAAAGGAGAAAGAATTAAAGCCTTTATGGAGAAAATAGGCGTTTTCATCAGATGCACTGCTGATGATAATCCGTTTGTTCCCGGTGATGATGGGTACAAAAGTGCCGGACTGACAGGCATCGTATATGATGATAATCCTGCCCGGCATGGTCTGCTGCAGGCTGTTGAGCCATGTGTTCATGTCAGCAGCCCGGAGAATTTCATCCGGGTTGACGCGGAAGGTTCCCTGTCCGCCGTGATCGCTCATGTAAATAAGCAGATCGCTGGCATCTTTTGCCCATGCAGTGAGTGCAGTGGAAAAAGCGGCCGGTGAGGCATACGCATCCACATCATTGAGTTTTCCGTCTCCGTCCACATCCATTTCTGTCACCGGGTTGAGATAATAAATATTCTCTTTGCTGTATCCCTGATAAAGCAGTCCCCGGTAGGCATAATTCGCGCATGTGAGGGTGGCATCCCAGAGAGAATTCAGTGCATAGGGACCGCCTCCGGCAAGAATTATGGCTTTGGATTCCCGCACCGGGTAATAGCCCGAAGCCGTCTCACTTTCCGTCAGGCCGCTTTTAAAGGCTTTGGCTTTGATGGTGAGGGAAGCCGGAACCGGAACGGGACTGCTGTAGAGGGGAGAAGCGGAACCGGGTTCACTGCCGTCTGTGGTATAGCGGATTTCCGCCCCGGCAGTATCACAGCTTATACTCACACTGCCCGGAGCCTGTGTTCCGGAAGGCGGGGTGAAATAAGGAAGGGATACTTTGGATGCCGCACAGTTGATGGTAAAGGAAGTATCCCCGTTAATGGGTATTTCCATACCGTCCGCGCTTCCTGTCCCGCTGATGTCATATTCCCCTTCTGCTCCGCTGACAGTAAAGGAAAGGGTGCGGGAACTGCCATCAGGGAAAACGCCCCAGCGGATGCTGCGTTTTTCCGCATTCCAGACACCGTTTTCTGTAATGTTTTCCGGAATCAGTCCCTGTGGCAGAATTTCCTCCGCTGCCCAGGCTGTCACGGTTCCGACAGGATTCATTGTCAGGCTGATCTGCGGGCTGCAGCTTCCGTCCCCGCTCACATTCCGGCTGAATTCTGCGGGAAGTCCTGTGGATTCCCCATATGCTGCTGTTGTCACATTGCTGGAAAGCATACCGGTTTTTATGGCTATTGCCTTTACCGTGGTCGGGGAACTGATTTGAACAGGGACAGTATAAACTGTATCCCCGGCATCCGGTATGCTGCCGTCAGTGGTGTAGTGAATTTCACTCCCGGATGTGGCACAGGTGATGGAAAGCATAAGAGGGATATTTGCACCTGATGGAGGATCAAAAACCGGATCTGCCACTTTCTGCATGGGGCAGTCTGTAATAACCTGTATATCCCCTGTGGAATTTTCGCTTTTGCCGTTAAAAGATGCGTTTCCGCTCAGGCTGTAAGTTCCGTCTGAACCGGAGAGCGTATAATGCAGGGTACGGGAATTGGCATCTGTGAACACGCCCCAGCGGATGCTTCTGTTTTCCGGGTTCCATATGCCGCTGTCGGAAATCTCCGAAGGTGTCAGTCCCAAAGGAATGATTTCTTCTGCTGCCCAGGCTTTTACCACTGCATCCGGCATGGGCATCGGTCTGATTTTCGGGGCGCAGCTGCTGTTTTCTGTGACTGTGCGGATCATTTCCCCCAGTGCTTCTGAAGGCGGAGCCGGGTATGTGGCAGAAACCGTATCGCTTTCACTCATGCCGGTTTGAAAGGCTTTGGCACGCAAAAGGGTTCTGGAAATCAGTTGCAGCGGCGCAGTGTAAAGGGCAGAAGTCACAAGGGGAATACTGCCGTCTGTGGTATAGCGGATCTGCGCTCCTGCGGTTGTGCAGGTGAGGGTGACAGTGACCGGAACCGGGGTTTGATCCGCTGGGGAAAAAACCGGATTTGCCACTTTGGGGGGCGTGCAGTTGACAATGATTTCCGTGGTTCCGCTGATGTCTGCACTCTGGCCGTCCCCGCTTTCCTTTCCTTTAAGGGAAAAGGTTCCGTCACTTCCCTGCACGCCGTATGTCAAAGTGCGGGAAAGGGTATCTGTGAAGGTTCCCCATCGGATAATGCCGGTTTGGGGATTCCATACCCCGCTCTGGCTGATATTTATGGGCGTGAGACCGGACGGAAGGGTTTCCTCCACTGCCCATGCTTTGACTGAAGTGCCGGGCGTTACGCTTATGCTCACGGAAGGGGTGCAGGTGGATGTTCCCGTAACTGTGCGCTGCGCGGCTGCCATGATCATGCAGGGACAGGCAGCCAGCAGCAGGCAGAGGAGAAGGGGGATTTTGATGATGTTATATTTCATTATGCTGCATCCTTAATGGTTTGTTATCGTTAGTGCCTGTATGAAAATAAGCTGTAAACCCTGAGGGTTTTGAAAACCCTCAGGGTTTCCGGGATGTAAAACTGCTAACACCCGACTGCATGGATGGTGCGGTTTTCCAATTTCCCGGTTTTCCAGAATAATCTGTTTTTCCATGATGTTTTCTTCCTCCGGTCAAAGATGACCAGCCAGCCCTCGTCACATCCCAGTGTATCCATATAAGCGGCCAACTGTTTTCTGCCCTGTTCCAGGGTCTTTGCATCCCTGCGGATTTTGATTTCCACAGGATACTTCCGGTTTTCATAATGAAGGCACATGTCCACACGGCCCCTGCCGGTTGCCAGTTCCCGGTCAATCCGTCCTCCGGTGTTGATCACCCTCTGCAGAAAAGCCATGAGAATGAGATGGGGCGCAGCCTCTTTGTACTGGAATCTTTCCTGCCATATCGCGGAGTTGTCCCGCCAGAACTGCTGAAAATCCGTGAGGAGTTTTCTCATGTCCAGTTTTCCCTTTTCCGCATAGACCGAAAGCTGATATTTCTGATGATCCAGATTATCGGCCATGCCCAGATACCGGATCATGACCTCCTCATAAACCGGACAGGACGGGGTTATTATGCCGTTTTCCGTTTTTATCAGTCCCAGATCCCGGACAAACTGCAGATCATCATCCAGAGGCACAAATTCCCTTTGCTCACCTGTGATCATGGGTTCCACGATCTTTATCACCCGCTCCTCTTTCAGCCGCATCAGCAGACTGTCAATATGCGTGTCCCTGCGCCGGATGATGGCTTCAACGGCTTTTTCCGCATGATCGGCGCGTATCTCTTTTGTGTGATCCGATTCCAGAATTTCCGCAACAATTTCCCGTGCAGCAGCATTGACCAGCCAGGGCTGTCCCTGGGTATAATAATATATGGAATCAGTGACATCTGCGGGAAACACCTGCCCTGTGTCCTGTGTGTGCTGGTGATACAGTTCCCGGACTTCCTCTTTTGTGAAATTCTTCAGCGTCAGGGCTTTGGTGACAATGTTTGAAGGTCTCGCACTGCCCAGAGTCTCCTGTTCCTCCCGGATTTTGCCTTTGTAATCCCGGATGTTGCGCATTCCGATCAGTCCCACGGAATGCACAAAGGGCGCACGGCTGCGGTTGACATATCCGTACCTGAGCTGCCGCAGAAATGCGATAAGGGTTCCGTTTGACAGGCAGTCGGATTCATCAAAAAAAATCACCAGCGGTTTTTTGAGATCAGTGCAGAACCGGAACAGCGACATTCTCAGAACTGCGGTGTAATCGTTATAATCCGCATTTTTCAGGAAAGCGGATTTGTCAAGTCCGGCATGGATTTCAATTTCATTTCCGATTTCCCGGACAATCGCGGGGATTCCCTCTTTGGGATCATCAACTTTCTGCAGGGATTCCAGAGAACAGTACAAAGCATGATATCTGCCTTCCCGGTTCAACTGATTCACCAAATCCAGCAGCAGTGTGGTCTTGCCGGTCTGCCGGGCTGCGTAGATGACAAAATACTGTTTCTGATCTATGAGTTCCATAAGCCCTTTGCATCGCTGTGCAGAGGGAATCATGTAATGTTCACCCGGCAGGCAGGGACCGGCTATATTGAAATACCGTTTCATGGTGTTGCTCCTTTCCGTGATAAACCTGCTGATGGTGGGTCAAACCGGTTGATAATGTCATCCCTTGCGGGATTCGGATTGTTTTTTTAATATTTTTCTATAATAATATCAATCCTTGCGGATTTTTTCCGTCCCGGTGTCAGCCCCGAATCAACGGATTTGACTACCATCAAACTGCTGTCCCTGTTTATTTTCCTCCCGGTGTCCAGCACATGGGGCGGTTGCTGCCGGTGTTGTGGTAGGTGCCGCCGCTTTTGCTGAGATAGCCCGCACGGGTGACATAATCCATAGGGATGGTGCTGGGGGCGGTACTCCAGTCTGTGCTGTTTCTCCAGGCCGTGTTGTAGGCGTTGAATTCCGAAAGTTCCAGAATCCAGTTCTGATTGGTGTCTGCCGGGTGCAGGGCCGTGGTGCTGTGTTCGTATGCGCCCATGTCCACAATACCCACACGGGCATTGCCTTCCATATCTGTTGCCGGAAGTTCAGGCGCTCCGGGATGTCCTGTGTCAATGCAGGGTGAGGTGGGTTTGAGGTGAAAATCTCCGTTGTCCGGGTCAAAGAATTGGGGATCAAGGGTTTTGTTGCCGCCCTGGTTGTCCCAGATGGCTTTCATGTCTGAATAGGTGTTGTTGTAGAAATTGGTTTCTGCTCCGTAACCTTCCACGTAAATATCGTCGCCTTCGCCGGTTGCGGTGTTGGCCCAGATGATGTTGTTGTAGACGTGGAGGGTGCCGGTGGTGTCGGGGAGTTTAAGGTATACTCCCCCGCCATTGCCGTCCGCTTTATTCGTTGATACGGAATTGTTTATAAAATAGAGGGAACCATTTTCTTTAATAACTATATATCCTCCTCCTCCATTGTTTGAAGACTTAGAATAATTTCCAGTGATGTTGTTATTGCTGAAAGTTACTGATAAAACATAAAAAATATAAAAACCTCCTCCAGAAGAATTACAAACATTTCTAGTGATATTGTTATTACTGAAAGTTACGGATGAAGAATTTGAAATAGAAACGCCTCCTCCAGAAGAAGAATCATTGATATTGTTATTACTGAAAGTTACGGATGAAGAATATGAAATAGAAACACCTCCTCCAGAAAAATAAGAATCATTTTCATTGATATTGTTATTACTGAAAATTACGGATGAAGAATATGAAATAGAAACGCCTCCTCCAGAAGAAGAATCATTTTCAGTGATATTGTTATTACTGAAAGTTACGGATGAAGCACCTGTAATATAACATCCCCCTCCAGAAGAAGAATCATTTTCAGTGATATTGTTATTACTGAAAGTTACGGATGAAGCACCTGTAATATAACATCCCCCTCCGTAAGAAGAAGCCGTATTTTTTTCAAAAGAGCAATTTTCTATACTCACATCTCCTGTCGCTTTCAGATACAATCCCCCTCCATTTGTACTGTTCCCATTCTGCAAAACCAGCCCCTCCAAAACAAAATCCGCAGCCAGTCCATCTGCATTGAGCATAAGCACATAGGCCAGGTTATCCCCATCCAGAACCACCTGCCCGCCTGTTGTTCCCTCTTCGGGTTTGATGGTCAGGGCATTGGCTTCTGAAGGCTGGTATTTGAAATTGCCCACATAGGTTCCTGCAGCCAGAAAAATGTTATCATCCCCGCCGTTGGCCCCGGCTGCGGACAGGGCCGCCTGGAATTCCTGTGGGGTGCTGACATGGAAATCAAAAGCGCAGGCCGGGTGTAGCCATGCGGCCATGCCGGAGAGCAGGATTGTAATGAGTAATGATTTGAATTTCATTGTTTTATCTCCTTTTTAATAATAAAAGTTTTAAGGGTTTGATTCGGGCAAAAAAAATATGCCGTTTTACTGCTCGTTACGAGGCTCTGCCTCACAGTACGGGAGGCAGAGCCTCCGATAATGCGTTCCCAGGCAGAACCTGGGAACGAGTTTAATTGTAATTTTTCATGACATAGTGCTCTGTCAAGGTTAATCTGACGGGTATGTAACATATTGAATTTTTTTGTAGGGTGGGCAAAAGCGCAGCGCTGCCCACCGATTCAGGTGGGCACGGAAAAACATGTGCCCACCCTGCAAAAAATTCAACCCGTCATTTAAACCTTGACGGAACACTA
>JAABRU010000251.1 GCA_011390755.1 Desulfobacteraceae bacterium
CGGACACCGAACCCCTGACACCGAACACCGAACACCTGACCCCGAACACCTGACCCCGAACCCCTGACACCGAACCCCTGACACCGAACACCTGACACCGAACACCTGACACCGAACACCTGACACCGAACACCTGACACCGAACACCTGACACCGAACACCTGACACCTCATCATATAAAACGTTTCATCAGTTCATCAATCATTGCATCCGCATTTTCTGCGGTAATCCCGTTTTCTTTGCAGAATTTTTCCACTTTTCTCATGCGCTGGGGAGATGCCGTGTCCCGCAGTTCCCGAAAAATGCCCAGCCTTCTCCCCACCTGATAATGGCACTGTTCCTGCGGACTCATTGACAGAAACTGCTTCAGAATGCCGGTCATATACTCCTTATCTTCAGGAAATTTTCCTTCCACTTCCTGAAAAAGATTCAGGATATGGTCACTTTTGAGGGTGCCTGTAATACCGTCCAGGGATTCGATAAAGAGCAGGATTTCTTTTGCCATCATCAGATCATTGCATTTTTGAAAACTTCCCTTCTGATAATCTTCAAACAAAGGGATGCTGTTGGGAATGGCCAGGGTACGCAGGCGGATAAAATCCGGATGGATCTGATTTAAAGCATCCGCGGTTTCCTTTGCATGGATTTCCGAAAGTTCCTGTCCGCCCAAGCCCGGCATGACGTATTCCGAAAGTTCCATGCCCGCTTTTTTTACCTTCTGTCCGGCCTTGATATGCATGGCCTTTGTGCTTCCTTTGCGCACTTTCTGCAGCACTTCATCGGAACCGGATTCCATGCCGATATGAATACGGTTCAGCCCGGCCCGGGCAAAGTCGTTCAGATCTTCATCTTTGATTCGGGCAATGGTGTGGGAACGGGCATAGGATGTAATGCGTTCCGTGCGGGGAAAGCATTGGCGCAGGTGGCGCAGGATTTCTTTCAGATCCGGCGGCCTGATAATCAGACTGTTGGCATCCTGAATGAAAACAGATTTCATACCGGCCCCGTACCAGTTCAGGGCGGCGTAAAAGGCATTTTCCTCTTCCGCTTTTACAAGAGAAGACAGAACCCCTACATCTTCCCGGGTGAGCCGGCCGCGGCTTTCTGCTTTTTTGTGAATCATTTCAAGGTAACGGTGGACTGTATCAATATCCTGTATCACATGTTCCACGGGCCGCAGGGAAAATTTTCTGTTTTTATATACCGGGCAGAAAGTACAGTGATTCCATGGACAGTTGCGTGTTACCCGGATCAGCAGACTGTATGCTTCGCTGGGAGGACGGATGGGGCCCTGTTCAAAACCCCGGTATTCCTGTGTTTTTTTGCTCATTTTTTTCTCTTTTTTCTGAAATCAGGCACCCTTTTGTAAAAGGCGGATTCAGATGTATTTTCAAATGGTTAATAAAATTCCCCGGCATCCCTCCTTTTTTCAGAAAGGGAAAAATTTTCTTGCGGCAGCAGTACTGCTTTTTTCCAGGGGAGGGGATTTACAGGAGATTTGAGCCACTGCCAAAAAAAACTGCCAGGATCGCTTTGTCAAATTTGAAATTATGGTGTAATGTAACATACCCTTTGAGAAAATTATTTTATGCTGATTATATTCAGTATTTTATTCAAAGAAACCCGGAGTGCGGAAGCCGGGCGGAGCGGTCTTTCGCCCAGACTCCTTCGGAGCGCGGGCGAAAAATAATTTTCGCACTCCTTTCCCAAAGACTGTGCTGCATTACAAAATTATGGATGAAAAGCCGGATTTTTCCAAAAAATCCGGCTTTTCAGCGGAACCGGAGTCACAGATTCAAAATTGACAATGCAATAGCGGTTTTTTACAGACAGCCCCGGCAGATTTTCTGCCCTGCAAGTGTTTCCATTTTTGCAGGCATGGTCGGTTCACCGCAGCGTGCGCAGTGTTCGGAGGCTTCAATTCTGGCTTTGGCGGGGAGTTCTGTTTGGGTTTCTGTAATGTAAAACAGATTCTCCAAGGGGCTTTCCAGCAGATCGCAGGTGCGCCGGAGATGAAGTTCCTGAAAACGCCTGCGTTCTGTTTCACTGACTTCATTCCGGATAACTTTCTGAATCAGACTGCGGTGTTCTTCATCCGGCTGAAACGCGCCGGGTTTCAGGGATACTCTGACACCTTTTCCGGAATTGCGGCTCAGCAGGGTCAGGGCCATTTTTCCGTAATCTCTGTAAATAAAATTACCTTTGCCGAAAGTGCATCCGGTCAGCACCTGCACGGCATCGGCAGAGCAGGCATCGGTTTCCACAATGGCCACAATTTCCTCATCTTCCGAGCGTTTTTCTTTCAGATAGTCCATAGCCGTTTTTGCCGCCCGGAATCCCATTGCCAGACCGGGGCAGACATGGCCGTGAAAATTTTCACATTTTTTAAACTCTTCGCTGTTCATAATTTCCTGTGCCTTCATCATTGTATCTCCTTTTTATTCCATTTTTCAGATGCGGATCACTTCTCCGCATACATCCTGCAGTGCCAGATCCAGATGAATCCGGTGCCCGTTAATCGCCTCCTTCCCTGCGGCCAGGGCTTTTTCCGGGTGATTGTTTTTTTCGCTCAGATGTCCCAGAATAATATGGCGGAGTTCGGGATGCAGAATTTCCCGCAGCAGGGCCGAGGACTGCATATTGGACAGATGCCCGGTTCTGCTTCTGACCCTTTGTTTCAGATACCAGGGATAGGGACCTTTCATCAGCATTTCCGGATCATGATTGGCTTCCAGCATCACAAGCGCGCAGCCCCGGAGATGTTCCCGGACCACCTGTGTGGGGATTCCCAGATCGGTGGCAATGCCGATCTTTTTTTCGCCGATGCAGAATCCCGCGGGATCTCCCGCGTCATGGGAAGTGGAAAAAGGACGGAAATCCAGACTGCCCACGGAAAATTTCTTTCCGCATTCAAAATAGCGTACATCACTCAGTTTTCCCATCTTCCCCGCGCCCGCTGCCTCTGTTTTTCTGCTCATATATACCGGCAGACTGTAGCGGCGGGAGAGTACACCGACCCCGTGAATGTGATCCGAATGCTCGTGGGATACCACAATGGCATCCAGATTTTCGGCTGAGAGATTCCGGGAGATGAGTCTGCGCTGCATTTCGGCTCCGGAAAGTCCCGCGTCGATCAGTATGTTTGTGTTTCCGTCGGAAACATAAACGGCATTTCCCCGGCTGCCGCTGGCCAGAGCGCAGACCCTATAGTTTTTTTCCATAAGACACCCAGCCCCTGAGGGAGGGGCCGGGGGAGGGTGAAAACAGCATCTGATTTCAGACTGCTGCATCTCGCCCTCCCCAACCTTCCTCCGCCGGGGGAAAGAGATGTCAGCGGCTGAAGAATGATGGGAAAAAGACATTATGCCTTCCCCTTTTTCTGCATTTTGGCCCAGGTATCCCGCAGGGTGACAGTGCGGTTGAAGACCGGTTTTCCGGGTTGGGAATCCCTGCTGTCCGCACAGAAATAGCCCAGGCGTTCAAACTGAAATCTCTCACCCGGTGCCACCTGCGCCAGACAGGGTTCCAGTTTGCAGTCTGTCAGAACTTTCAGGGAATCCGGATGCAGGCATTCCTTATAATCCTCGCATTCATTGGGATTTTCCCGGTTGAACAGGTAGTCATAAAGACGGACTTCCGCGTCAACCGCATGGGCAGCGGAAACCCAGTGCAGGGTTCCTTTCACCTTGCGCCCGTCCGGCGCATCCCCGCCCCTTGTGGCCGGATCATAGGTGCATCGCAGTTCAGTGATTTCCCCCTTTTCATCTTTGATAACGTCGGTGCAGGTGATGAAATAGGCATAACGCAGACGCACTTCCCTGCCCGGGCCCAGGCGGAAGAATTTTTTGGGCGGATTTTCCATAAAATCCTCTTTTTCAATGTACAGGACTTTTGAAAATGGCACGGTACGGGTTCCGGCTTCCGGATCTTCGGGATTATTGATGCATTCCAGCATATCTTCCGGGGAATCTTCCGGATAATTTTCTATCACCACCCGCAGGGGATTGAGCACGGCCATCACCCGGCGGGCGTGTCTGTTCAGGTATTCCCGCACAGAAAACTCCAGCAGGGCCATGTCCACCATGCTGTCCCTGCGGGCAACCCCGATGCGGTCGCAGAAATTCCGGATGGCCCCTGCCGGATACCCTCTTCGCCGCATACCGGAGATGGTGGGCATACGGGGATCCTCCCATCCGCTGACATATCCACCCTGCACCAGTCCGATGAGTTTGCGTTTGCTCAGTATCGTATAGGTAAGATTCAGGCGGGCAAATTCAATCTGCCGGGGGTGGTAAACGTTCAGTGTACTGAGCACCCAGTCATAGAGCTCCCGGTTATTTTCAAATTCCAGGGTACAGATGGAGTGGGTGACACCTTCCATGGAATCGGAAAGGCAGTGGGTGAAATCATACATGGGATAAATGCACCATTTTTCCCCGGTGCGGTGGTGGGCAGTTTTCCGAATCCGGTAGAGGGTGGGGTCCCGCATGATGATATTGGGTGATGCCATATCAATTTTGGCCCGCAGCACGCGGGAGCCATCGGGAAATTCCCCTTTTTTCATACCTTCAAAGAGTGCCAGATTTTCCTCAGCAGAACGGTTCCGGTAAGGGCTTTCTTTTCCGGCCTCCGTAAGGGTTCCCCGGTATTCCCGGATTTCCTCCGCGCTCAGATCATCCACATAGGCCTTGCCCTTCCGGATGAGTTCCACGGCAAATGCATAGAGTTTATCAAAATAATCCGAGGCATAATACAGATGTTCCCCCCAGTTTCCCCCCATCCATTTCACATCTTCCAGAATGGATTCCACATATTCCGTTTCTTCTTTGCTGGGATTGGTATCATCAAAACGCATATGGCATTCGCCCTTATAATCCCCGGCAATGCCGAAATTCAGGCAGATGGATTTGGCGTGACCGATATGCAGATAGCCATTGGGTTCCGGGGGAAAACGGGTAACAACGCGTCCCCGGTATGTATTGTTTTTCAGGTCTTCATCAATGATATTGCGGATAAAATTCCCTGCAGCCCCGCTTTTTTTTTCCCCTGCATCCGCATTTTTTTTATCTGTCATTTATACTCCTTGTTTAACAGTATTGCATTTCAATTCTGAATCTGTGACTTCAGGCAGTGAAAAACCTGTTTATTTTTGAAAAAATCCGGTTTTTGTAACTTATTGGATTGTCAAATATATTTCTGTACACTCAGAAAAGCTGCAGACTGCCAAACTTTCAGTCTGGAATCCCCGGTCCGGACTTTTTAAAAGGGTAAAATATTTATTTGACATTCCACTTATCATTTCAAAGCTGACAGAGCAGTATATTTTTACAAAAGAAGGGTTCTTATAGCACAGGAGAAATGATTTGCACAACTTCTGATTCAAATAATCCGCTTTACTTTTTCTGATCATCCGGACAGGGGGATAAGGAGCAGAATCGCAGAAGATATACCGCTTCTGCCAGACCGATGTTTCCGTCTCCGTTGACATCCCAGGACATTTCCAAAGATATATCCGGTTCCTCTGCTTCCCCGCTGCTGAGGATTTGCAGGACAGTGATCAGATCTTTCAGATTTCTTTCCCCGTCCCCATTGACATCTCCGGGCTCCGTCAGGGGGTCCAAAGCCGCATCCGCGCGCACCGCTTCTCCATCGCCCACGGAAATACCGCTTACTGTGCGGCTGACATATCCCGGGGCCGAAATTTCTATGCTGTAAATTCCCGGCAGGAGCATCCGGTGATAATCCCCCGCATCCGGATCCGTGTAAACAACATGCTCATTTCCCATAACACGGACCGCAGCCCCCAGCGGAAAACCGGTCCGGCGGTTTGTCACCCGCCCCCGGATACCTTTCAGTGCCCAGCCCGCATAAGCGATCATGGCCTCCCGGTTATCCTCCCATAAGGACGGGATTGCCGAATAAGGCGGAATAAAAATATCGGAAAGTTCAATGGTCACCTGACTGCATCCATACCAGTGATACAGCCAGTCCTGCATCCCGCCGTATACCGTATACCATTCCACCCCGTTTACAATACCCTGCCGGAACCATGGACTGTTATACATGGGCGGATTCAGACGGGAATATGTCAGGGACTGTTCGATAAAAAGGGCATTGTCGGGTGCGGGTGCATAATCTGTATGCACCGGATCCGAATCATAGGGATAATTGACCAGCAGGGCACCGGTGTGGAAATTTGCGGATAAAACGGGTGAATGCTTTTGTACCCAGTTCATAAAATGCCGGACTTCTGCGGCACGCCCCTCCACTGTGTTTTCCGGATCAGTGACCCGATCCGGAAAACTGCGGTTCAAATCTTTTCCTTCTGCATTATAACGGTTTTGACTTACATATCCGTCCGGATTCATCAGGGGCATAATCCATATTTCGCATTCATTCAGCAGCTGCGTCAGTTTTGCATCCCTGCCGTAGCTTTCCGCAAGCAGACGGATCAGCCGCATACTCAGTTCCATGCCCAAAGGCTCATCCCCGTGCATGGAGGAAACGAAAAGGATTTCCGGTTCATCCTCTTCCGCATCCGGATGATCCGTCAGTTTCATGATCCACATTTTTCTGCCCTGTACAGACATTCCCATATCCGATAAGCGGCAGATATGCGGATAATTCTCTGCAGTCCGCGCAAGTTCTGCCGACATTTCTGCAAAACTGTAGTAGGATGCAGAACGTCTCTGCAAATTTTCCGGTGAATCCCGGATAATCCGGAATTCATATCCCAAATCCCGAATGCTGCCCAACTCTTTTTCAGAACTGTAAATCAAAACCAGGTTCCCCCGGACATTGGCAATATCCGCCCCGCTGCGGATCAGTCCCATGAGTTCTTCCCTGTTTCTGCACAGGACTTCGGCTTTGATTACTTCCGGCAGGTCCTGGGACATGGGCAGAGATGTTTTCGGAATCACTAAAATAAATATCACCATAGCCAATATCAGTGCCGGACTGTATATACGAATTGTATCTTTCATGCTCTTCCTCCTGATTTCCAAAGTCAGAATTTTCCCCACACCGGATAGGACTGCTCTGCGCCTTCCGCCACGGCCTTCCAGCTGCGGGGCAGTTCATCCCGGATTTCAATTTGGGGGATTTCCCGCGCATCCATCCGCGTTTTGCAGAAAGCCAGAATGTCCGCAGCACTTCCCTGTTTTTCCAGACTTACATAGGCCTTCAGTTTTTCAGATTCCCTGCTGTCCCGCACCACCATTGCCGTTTTCACGTTGGGATGGCTGCGGAGAATACTTTCCACTGCGTCCGGATAGACATCCCTGCCCTCAATCCGGATCACCGTTTTTTTTCGGTACAGAATCCGGATTCTGCCCAAAGAATCCCGCATTCCCACATCTCCGCTGCAAAACCATCCCCCCCGGAATATGCTGCGGGAAATATGCGGGGACTGATAATATTCTTTTACCATCATGGGGGTGCGAATCCGTATTTCTCCGGGCTGATCCGCCGCCCGAATCCGTTTCCCCCTTTCATCCGTCAGCCGGATGCGGACACCTTTGCGGGGAAAACCGTTGACACAGATGCCCCCGGCCTCCACGGTTCCGTATCTTTCTTCTATGAAGATTCCGAATCGCTGATAACATTTTTCAGCCACTTTGGCAGGCAGGCGGTTGCC
The DNA here is from genome assembly GCA_011390755.1 of Desulfobacteraceae bacterium. Classification (GTDB taxonomy): domain Bacteria; phylum Desulfobacterota; class Desulfobacteria; order Desulfobacterales; family Desulfococcaceae; genus JAABRU01. Next base: position 7,637 of record JAABRU010000251.1, read on the forward strand.
GGAAGAAAAGCAGAGTTTCAGTCCGGGGGGAGCTTTCTCTAGATCGGACAGATTGGCCAGCACGGCAAAATGAAAGGGATTGGCATGAAAAATTGTTGCATTTTCTGCCTTCATCTCCTGCCATACGAGGGCCGGACGGAAGGATGCAGGCAGAACAGTGCGGATACCGCAGCAGATGCCGGGGATAATCACGCTGAAAAGTGCTGCCCCGCGAAACAAAGGGGCAAGATTATAACAGGTTTCATTTGCCGAAAGGGGAAAACGCCGCCAGTATTCTCTTCCCCTGGCAATTACATTGGCATGGCTAAGGAGAACGGATTTGGGCATTCCGGTGGAACCGGAAGTAAAAAGATGAAGCAGGGGTGTCCGGGGACGGATTTTGGGGAATCCGTCTGTCTTTTTCCGGAACTGCAGCAGTTTTTCAAAAGAGGGAATATCTGCATTTTCCGCTTGAGTGAGGACAAGATTTTTGAGTTTCGGACATGTTTCATACAAAGATACGGCCAGTGGAAAAAAGGAGTCGTCCGCAATAAGCAGGGATACATGTAAATTTTTTATTATCTTTTTCAGTTCCGGTCTGCGGTAAAAAATATCAAGGGGAACAAACACAGCTCCCATCATCCCGCAGGCCAGAAAGGTCAGCACCGCATCCCTGCCGTTGGGCAGCAGAACGGCTACGCGATCCCCGAACCGGATTCCCATTTCCCGGAAAGCCCCGGCCAGAATTTCCGCCCTGTCCTTCATCTCTGTATAGTGCAGAGATTTTTCTTCGCTGCGCAGAGCTTCTTTCCGGTGATATTTTCGGGCGGCACGGCAGAGAATTTCGCCGATTGTCCGGGGTTCCCTGCATCTGCGGAGTATATTCCGGAAAAAATTTCCGGATTTCAGAAACATATTCATATAAACGGCCATGAATTGCATTCACAACGGAGCATGAAAGTTTCAACCCGGACCCGTTACGGGGCTCCGCCCCGTAACACCGGAGGTGAGGCTCCGCCTCATACTGTGTACGGGG
>JAABRU010000252.1 GCA_011390755.1 Desulfobacteraceae bacterium
TCAATATGTTAAAGATTTGTAAATTTGGAAACTTTTAAAGATTCAACAGCATGATAATATTGTATTTTTTGTTCAATCATAAGATTTTGCCTGCACAGGTTCAGGTCAAAGATTCACAGAAATAAGGGGCTAGGCAGTCCGGCAAAGGGCTTTTTGCACCATTTTGCTTACACTGTTTTTATTCTCAACATTTCACTCACAGGGAGGTTTATCCATGGAAAAATTGTCCGTAAAAAAACTGTATTCCCCTTTTATGCTGATGCTGTTTTTGTTTTTTTTGATTTCCCCGGCCTTTTCCGCAACCGAAATCAAACTGGGGCTTGTTACCAAACCGGGTTCGGCCCAGAATATTGTGGCGGAGAAATTTAAAGAAATCATAGAGCAGCGATCCCAGGGGGAAATTGCTGTCAAAATTTTTCATTCCAGTTCCATCGGCAATGAAACCGAAATATTGCAGCAGATCCAGATGGGAAGCATTCAGATGGGGGTTATTACCAGCGGTCCTTTTGACACCTTTGATCCCATTGCACGGGTGATTGATTATCCCTTTCTTTTTAAAGACAATGACCAGGCCGACGAAATTCTGGACGGTCCTCTGGGGGCAGAAATACTGAAAAGTCTGGAAGGTTCCGGTTTTAAAGGACTCTGCTTTTCGGAAAACGGTTTCCGGAATCTGACCAATAATAAAAAAGCGGTGAAAAGTCCTGATGATGTGAAAGGGCTGAAAATCCGTGTCATGGACTCTGCCCTGCACCAGGGCATCTGGAAATCTCTGGGCGCAAATCCCACACCCATGCCCTGGCCCATCTACACAGAACTGGAGCAGGGGGTTATTGACGGGCAGGAAAATCCCCTCTGGGTGATGGAGGTTTACAAATTTTATGAAATTCAGAAATATATGACCATGACCCGTCATGTATATTCCGCGCATATTGATGTGGCCTCCCTGAAATGGTGGAACAGTCTCAAACCGGAACTCCGGGAAATGATTCATAAGAGCATTTATGAAGCTGCTGTTTTTCAGCGCAAAGATAACCGGGATAAAGATGCGGGCCGCCTGAAAATGCTGAAAGAAAAAGGAATGCAGGTGGAAGAAAATCCTGATATTGCGGCTTTCCGTGCCAAAGTGGCGGATATGAAAAACATGGAACTCTTTTCCAATCCCAAAGTGCAGACTTTGCTTACAAAAATGCTGGAGGCCGTGAACTAGCGTTCTGTCAGCATGAAAATGGGGGGTAAAATCCCCGGCAGGGTGGGGATATGTTTTTCCGTGGCCGCTCTGCGGAAAATTCTGTGAATCATAAGGCAGGGCTGATTTTATAGTACCCGGTTCAAACCGGATTCACACTGATGAAACAGATACGATGAAACAGATACGGAAAAACATGAAAAATCACCAATCCCTGTATTGGCAGATATACGGACTTTTGAACCGTCTCAGCAGTTCCGTCAATCAGGCAGTGGAATACCTGCTTTTTGTTCTGGGTTTCAGCATGGCCCTGGTTGTGGCCCTGCAGGTATTTTTCCGCTATGTACTCAATAATTCTCTGTTCTGGTCCGAAGAACTGGCGCGTTTTCTTCTGGTCTGGCTGACTTTCCTGGGAGCCTCCGCAGCTTACCGCCGGGGCGTGCATCCGGGGATTGATGTTTTCTTTTCCCGGATGCCGACGGTAATGCAGCGGATTTCCATGATACTTGTGCATCTTTCCTCCCTTTTTCTCTTCGGGGTTATGATTTTTTTCGGCTGCCGTTTTGCCTGGTTTGTCCGTTCACAGATTTCCCCGGCCCTGCATATGCCCAAATGGATTATTATGAGTATTATTCCTGTCAGCGGCACTCTTCTGACAATTCACGGTCTGACTTTTCTTCTGGGGATTTTTGGGGAAAAGGAGAAAAAACTGGGGAACTGAGCCGCTATTTATCCGCCTTGAAGTATAAGAGGGTTTCTCCTTTGCGCCGGGACCGGAATTTATCTGTTACTGCATATATATTTTCCGTGGCACCGAGAATAATGCAGCCTTCATCTGACAGAATCCGGTAAAACTGATCAAAAATGCGGGATTTGGTTTTGTCGTTAAAATAAATCAGCACATTCCGGCAGAAAATCACATCAAATCCGCCTACCGTGCTAAAAGGTTTGGCAAGGTTGATCTGACGGAAGACCACCATATTTCGGACGGATTCGTCAACAATCCAGTAAGGTTTTGTATTATAAAAATATTTTTTCAGACGACCTTCCGACAGTCCCCGTGCCACCTCGGTCTGTGTATATTTGCCACTGATGGCTTTGGCCAGTGCCACTGTTGAAATATCCGAAGCCAGAATAAGGAAATCTTCCGGAGAAATGCCCGGGTAAGCCCCCCTGCTGACAAATTCCTGAATCAGCATGGCAATACTGTAGGCTTCCTGACCTGTTGAAGAACCCGAAGACCATATGCGGACTTTCGGGCCTTTTCTGCTGTGTGCCTGTTCTTTTCTTTGCAGTATAATTTCCGCCAGCCCCGGCAGAATATAACGGGAAAAGGTTTCAAAAGGGTGCCGATCCCGGAAAAAAGAGGTTTCGTTGGTGGTAATGGCACTGATAATCAGTTCTGTTTCAAATGCGGTGGGGTTGCGGATAATTTTTTTATAATATTCTGCAAAACTCGTGCAGCCTGCTGCCCGCACCAGAGGTTCCAGACGCTGACGGACGAGATATTCTTTTTCATCCCGGATGGCCAGTCCGCAGATCTCAAAGATATACTCCCGCATCATATTGAATTCTTCCCGACTCAGATTCATGATATTCTTTTTTCCGATATGCGGATATATTCTGCAACGGCTTCGGGTATATCCCCAAGGGGAAGCACCCGGTCCACACATCCGGTTGCCACTGCGCTGCCCGGCATTCCCCAGACCACACTGCTGGATTCGTCCTGGGCAAAGATACAGGCCCCGGCCCGTTTGAGCGCGGCAATGCCTTTGCTGCCGTCCGCCCCCATACCCGTCATAACCAAAGCTATCACATCCCCGCCGTAGACCGGCAGGGCGGAACGGAAAAGTACATTTGCAGAAGGGCGGCAGCCTTTGTCCGGGGGCTGTTCGTTAATCATTGTCATCACCTCATGCCGGTGCCTGCGTAGCAGCAGATGTTTTCCGCCCGGCGCGATATAGATATTTTCCGGAGCGACAATTCCCTTATGGACAGCCTCCGTCACGGTATGGGCACATTTTGCATTAAGACTGCCTGCCAGAGAAGCGGTAAAGGTCGGCGGCATATGCTGAACGATAAAAACCGGTATGGAAATTTTTTCGCAAAGGGGGGGCAGAATGCTCATCAGGGCTTTGGGGCCCCCGGTGGAAATCCCGATGAGAAGCGCCTGGATGCTGTTTTTCCTCCGTCCCGTATCCCCGGATATTTGTTTTCTGCGTATCAGCGGTCTTTTTTCTGTTTTTTCCGCGGCTGTACCGGATTCTGCTGGTTTCATATTTTTTCCAGGCCGGGACAGGGGCAGTCTGTCCGGTACCGGATGAAGGCGGGAGGCGATACGGCGGGAAGTGAAAAAGCGGATTTTGGCCAGCAGCTGCCGCCGCAGTGATTCAATATTGTCTTTGATATCTTTGCCTTCGGGTTTGGTAATAAAATCAAAAGCCCCTTCTTCCAGGGCTTTCATGGTAATATCCCCGCCTTTGCGGGTAAAAATGCTGAGCATGATAACACCGATGGGGGGCAGATCCCTTTCTGCCCTGTTAATTTCCCGGATGGCTCTCAGGGTTTCCAGTCCGTCCATATCCGGCATTTCCAGATCCAGTGTCACAATATCGGGGCGGCGGAAAGCAATAAATTCCAATGCTTTTATCCCGTTGCGCACAGAACCGATTACCCGGATATCCTCTTCCTCTTTCAGACTGTCTTCAACAAGGCTTCGGAAAATACGGGAATCGTCAACAATAAGAACCGATGCGGAATAATTGATATGATTCATTTTTATATATCCGGAACATGGCAGTCCCAAAGAAATATTTCCCCGGATTTCAAAAAAATATTCCGGAAGTCTGCCGTTTGTTTTTCAGCAATTCACAGCATCAGCAGATCAGAAAGTTTCCGGAGGAGTGCAAAAATTGTATTTTTGCATGGGGTAACCGGGCGCTGCTTCCGTACAGAAATATCATTTCTGCACTCCGGGACAGCCCTAAAACCGTATCCGGGGCAAACTTTCCGATTTGCTGGTTCACCGCGGATCATTTTTTAGCGGATCATTTTTTATGTGCCTGAGCAGATCCAAAAATTTTCCCGGCTCCAGTATTATCATAAGAGCATCATTGAGTTTGCAGACACCGCTGCTCAGATGGCTCATGCGCTGTTCCTCTTCTTTTGAAAAATGCTGCACAGTATTTCGTGTTTCAATCTGTTCCGGTTCTGCTGAAATCACATCCCCGACACTGTCCACCAGCACACCGAAATTATCCCCCACCCCGGATTTGAAAAGCAGCAGGCGGCTGCTATGATCGCTTTCCGCAGATTCATACCCCAGAAGACGGCGCATATCCAGAATCAGACAGATCCGCCCGCGGATATTCACATAGCCCCGCACTTCTTCGGGTGCATGAAAAATCGGGGTGAATTCCGTCACCGCGCTGATTTCTTTTACATCCAGTATATCCAGACCGAAAAGCCGGTCTGCAAGGCGGAAAGTGCAAAACTGCCGTTTTTTTCCGGTGTTTTGCAAGTTATCGGAAATGTTTTTCATTCATTCTTTCCCTTCCCCGCTCTCCCATCCGAGACGGGATATCCGGTGTTTTTTCATCAGATTGTATAAACGGGTCCGGCTGATTCCCGCAATGCGGCAGGCATCTTTGATGCATCCCTTTGCGCGGGGCATCAGTTTCTGCAGATATTCTTTTTCCGCTTTATCCAGATGGCTCTGCCGGTATTCCCGGAATTTTGGAAACCCGCCGTTTTTCTGTGCAGTCCCCTGTTTTTGATCTTTTTCCCTGTAAGGGGACATATAAAATCCTGCCGCGTGAATCCGGAGTTTTGTGGGCAGGTGTCTGGCAAAAAGAAGGGGGTCAAAATGAGCCTCGGCAATGGCCCGATCCAGCACATTTACCAGTTCCCGCACATTGCCCGGCCAGTGATAACTTTGCAGTGCGGCAATAAAATCCGGGGAAAACTCTTTTTTGGGGATATTATAATTTTCACAAAGATTCTTCATATGGTATTCGGCCGTTTCCGGAATATCCTCTGCCCTGTCCCGCAGCGGCGGCAGGCAGATACTGTGGGCACTGATACGGTACAGCAGGTCTTTGCGGAACAGGGTCTTTTCCACCATCTGCTCCGGATCGCGGTTGGTGGCGGCAATCAGTCTGAAATCGCTGCTGATTTCCCGGCTGCCGCCGATGGGCCGGAACTTTCGCTCCTGCAGACAGCGCAGAAAGGTTTTCTGCATGGAAAGGGGCAGCTCGCCCACTTCATCCAGAAAAAGCGTTCCGCCGTCTGCCTGCTGAATCAGTCCTTTGCGGCTGTTTTCGGCTCCGGTAAATGCCCCTTTTTCATAACCGAACAGCACACTTTCCACCAGTGTCTGGGGCAGGGCCGCACAGTCCACCACAACAAACTGTTTTGCAGACCGTCTGCTGTTGCTGTGAATTGCAGTGGCAATCAGTTCTTTTCCGGTTCCGGTTTCACCTGTGAGAAGTACACTGACTTCGCTTCCGGCTGCCCGCGCCACATGGAAAAGGCAGGTCTTCATCAGGGAACTGCTGCCGGTAATTCCTTCAAACCGGTAGGGATTCTGGGTAATACCGGCTGTTTTCAGATTTTCCCGGTACTGAAGTACCCGCCGGAGTACCAGCATAATGTTTTGCGGGGACACGGGTTTGGAAATATAATCCCAGGCCCCGTTTTCAATAGCGGCCTGCGCGCCGTCGCTGTCTCCGAAACCGGTCATGATAATAACTTCGGGGGATGAAACTTCCGCGCGGATTTCGGAAATCATTTCCAGTCCGCTGCCGTCCGGCATACGGACATCCAGCAGAACCGCATCATAGTTTTCTTCACGGAGAAAAGCGCGTCCTTTCCGCAGGGTTACTGCCGAATCACTTTCATGTCCCATGCGCCGGATCAGTTCGGAAAGCATCCGGCATACTCCGCTGTCATCGTCAATAATCAGAACCCTGGCCACGTTTTTATTCCTTTTTCCTCTTATCCAGCACAGAACGGATAACAGCGGATAATCTGCTTCTGTCAAAGGGTTTGGGTATAATCTCCGTTATCCCCGCTGCTTTTGCTGCTTCCGGAGAAATAGTCCCGGAATATCCGGTACACAGAACAATGGGAATATCCGGATCGCTTTTCCGTATTTCCTCCGCCAGACGATCTCCGGTCAGACCGGGCATGGTCAGATCGCTGATTATCAAATCGAAATGTACTGCATGTGAGCGGAAAAATTCCAGGGCTTTTATACTTTCGCTAAAGCCCTGCACCTGATATCCCAGGCGTTCCAGCATAATCTTCAGCATTCTGACATTGGCCTCTTCATCATCCACAAACAAAACCCGTTCATTTTTACCGGAAACTGACAATTTATTATCCTTTCGAGTCATTATATTTTTACGGACATATACGGGCAGCAGTATTTCAAAGGTGCTTCCCTTTCCGGGGCTGCTTTGCACCTGTATGACACCGCCGTGGGCTGTGACAATGCCGTGAACAATGGCCAGCCCCAGTCCGGTTCCTTCTCCCTGATTTTTGGTCGTAAAATAGGGATCGAAAATCCGTTCCATTATCTGCGGGCTCATTCCCCTGCCGTTGTCTTTGACAGTGAAACGGAGATAAGGACCGGGCTGCAGTTCCGGAAATCTTCCGGGGGACTTTTCTTCCATTTCAACCTTTTCCAGACCTGTCTCCAGAATGCCACCGCTTTCTTTCATGGCGTGCCAGGCATTGGTGCACAGATTCATAATCAGCTGATGCATCTGTGTGGCATCGCCCATTACCGTATAATCCCCCTCTGCAATCTGCTGACGGATGTCAATGGTGGAAGGCAGGGAGGAGCGGAGAAATTTCAGTGCCTCTTTCAGGACAGAGGAAAAGGACAGGGGTTCTTTTGTCTGCTCCCTGTGCCGGCAGAAGGTAAGAATCTGCTCCACCAGCCGGGTCGCGCGGAAAGCGGCCTTTGTCAGTTCATCCAGACTGCTTCCCGCGTAAGAAGCCGCTGGAATATCCATTTCCATAATCTGGGCATGGCCGATGATGATGGTCAGGATATTGTTGAAGTCATGGGCAATGCCGCCTGCCAGGGTGCCGATGGCCTCCATTTTCTGGGCCTGGCGGAGCTGCCTTTCCATTTCCTTTTTTTCCTGTTCAACCTGTTTGAGTTCGCTTTCATCAGAATATATGACAACAATTTCCCCGCCCGGCAGTTTATACACATAAGAATCCCGCCAGCCGGATATTCGCCCGTCTTCATAATAATGCACCGGATGGTATTCGGGGATTCCGCTTTTGTAAACTCTTTGCATCACCTCCAGAAGACCGCACTGCCTTACTCCCGGGAAAATGTCTGTTATTCTTTTTCCGATAATTTCCTGCCTGCTGATTCTGTCTATTTTTTCACCTGCCCGGTTCAGGTTGACAAAAATAAAATCTTCCCCTTTTTTTTCATTTTTGTATATGGCGACTCCGTTTTTCATGTTTTCAAACAAAGCACGGAATCTTTCTTCGCTTCTCATCAAATCATGTTCCGCCTGTTTGCGGTCGGAAATATCCCTGGCAATGGATGATATCCCGACAAGCTCTCCTTCCCGGTTTTTGATGGGGGAGATATTCAGGGAAACAAATATATGCTTTCCGCTTTTGGTCATGCGTTTTGTCTCAAATGCCCGGATCCGTTCTCCTCTGTGCATTTTTTCCAGAATATCGCAAAGTTCATCCCCCCGATCCCGCGGGATCAGAAGAGATACCGACTGACCGATCATTTCTTCTGCTTCATATCCGTATATCTCTGCCGCCGCCGCATTCCAGGTCAGAATAATGCCGTCTGTGCTCTGACCGATGATGGCAGCATCCGAATTTTCCACAATGGCCGCCAGCAGGGCATGTTCTTCCGCAGCCTGTTTGGGCCGGATATTTTCTGAAAACAAAAAATTTTGCATACTGCTCCTTCCGAATCCTGTTTACAATTCTTCCCCGCCCCCTTCAACTTGCTCCCTTCGACAAGCTCAGGGAGCATGCAGGAAGGAGCATGCCGGGGGAAATTTTACCCTAGTACACAACCAATTTATTTTTTAGATATTACGATCCGTTTCATCGTAGAGACGCACGGCCGTGCGTCTCTAAATGGCAGTTTTTTGAAATATAAAAAGTAAATTGCTTGCGTACTAGTACACGACCACGTTGAATTTTATATCTGAACTTGCGCAGCTATTTTGCGGTTTAATCATTTTAACTACCTGAAACAATAACATATTATGTCTATATTTATCCAAATGATTATTTTTGGATATGTTGTAATTTCAATATGTTAAAGATTTGTAAATTTGGAAACTTTTAAAGATTCAACAGCATGATAATATTGTATTTTTTGTTCAA